>JAYVYV010000404.1:0-7727 GCA_043783985.1 Acidobacteriota bacterium
CAGCGCCGCGCGCTCACCGGCGAGCTGATGAACGACCTGCCCACGGGGCGGTCGTTTCAGAATCTCGCCGTCCTCGTGCCCGGCGTGCAGGTGTCGCTCGCCCAGCAGGACGTGGGCGGGGCGGACGGCGCGCGGTATCAGACGATGAAAGTCCATGGGAGCCGCGACGATCAGATGCCGTTGTTGATAAACGGCATGCCGTTCAACAACATGAACAATACAGGCGGCGGGTACAATCACACGCTGGCCATCAACACCGGCACGGTTCAGGAGATGACCGTCACCACGAGTGGGTCGACCGCCGAGATCCGGACGAGCGGCGCAGTGGCCAACACGCTTGCCAAGGAAGGGGCCAATCGGTTCACCTATGCCTTCTACGGTGACTTCACCAATAGCAGTCTGCAGAGCAATAATCTCTCGCAGGATCTCATCGACCGGGGACTCGAGCAGGTCAACCACGTCAAACAGGTCTCGGAGTGGAACCCGACGATGGGTGGTCCCATTGTCAAGGACCGGCTGTGGTTCTACGGCGGGTTCCGCGCGCTGGTTTCGCAGAAATACCTGGCCGGAACGTTCCTCAACAAAACCCCGCTGAGTCCTCAATACTGCCGCACCCCGGGCGGTTGCACGTATCTCGGGGTCAAGGTGCCGGATTCACGGGATCTGAGTCAACAGGCGTTCAGCGGCGACAGTTATCACCGGTCCTACACCGCCAACCTGACGTGGCAAATCTCTCCGAAGAACAAGGCCAACATCTTCTATCACCTTGGTCGGCGACACCTGGACAACGACGCCAGTTTGTCCATCTCACCCGAGGCAGGGTCGTATCTCTATTCAGCGCCGGACTACATTGTGCAGGGCCAGTGGACCAACCCGGTCACCAGCCGGCTCCTGTTCGAAGGCGGCTTCACGTTCTTCAACGAAACGTGGTCCAGTTTGCAACGAGACGGCTTCCCGATCACCATGGGCTATGGTCCGGACGCCACGGTACCGAAGTTCGAGGCATCGGTCGGAACCGCTTATGGGGCGAATCTGACGAACGTCAGGGCCTTCAGCCATCAGTACAACTGGCGGTTCGCGGCGAACTATGTCACCGGGAGCCATGCCTTCAAGCTGGGCATGCAGAACATGTGGGGCACGCGCAACTTCACCTACAACACGAACCGGGCGCAGCAATGGATCTTCTTCAACGGAGCGCCCGTCAGTATCACGCAATTCGCACGACCGCTCGAAGATCTCGAGAAGTTGAACGCCGCGCTTGGTGTGTACGTCCAGGATCGCTGGACGATCAATAAACTCACGCTCAATTTGGGCCTGCGCTTCGACTATCACAATGCGTATGTCCCGGCTCAAGACATTCGGGCGCTGCCGTTTGTCGCGGCCAAGCAGTACGACGCCCTCACCAACGCGCCGAGCTGGAAGGACCTCTCGCCGCGCCTCGGCTTCGCGTGGGATATGTCCGGTAAGGGGACGAGCGTACTCCGGTTCAACTACGGCCATTATCTGGCTGGCGAGTCGACCGCGACGGCCACGGCGAACAACCCGGTGAATACGCGGATCAACAGCGCGAGTCGAGGATGGAGCGACACCAACGGGAATTTCAGTCCGGACTGCGACCTCACCAACGCACTGGCCAACGGCGAGTGTGGCGGACTCAGTGCGCCGCTGGGCCAGACCAGGATTGTGACGACCTGGGATCCGGCCGTCCTGCAGGGGTGGGGTGTGCGACCGAGCGATGACGAAATCATCGTCGGCCTTCAGCAGGCGCTGATGGATCGGCTCTCGCTGGATGTGCAGTGGACGCGCCATTGGTTCGGGAATTTTTTCGCGACACAGAACCGGGCGACGCCGCCGCAGGGCTACGACAGCTACTGCATTACCCCGCCGGTCGATTCGCGGTTACCGAACGGCGGCGGCAAACAAGTGTGCGGGTTCATGGACATCAACCCGGCGTTTTTCGGCAGAACCCCCGACAATCTCGTGACGTCGGCGCGCACGTTCGGCGATGTGCAGGATGTGTACACCGGTCTGGACGTGAGCCTGACGGCGCGGTTCGCGAGGGGCGGGGTGGCGTCGGGCGGCGTGAGCGCCGGCCGCGAACGTACGAACTTCTGCGGCGTCATTGGCCAGGCGGGGCTGGGCTCGAACACCAACTCGTCGGCGGGCCTGGTTGGCGAGACGAATATCAGCTCGTACCCCAGCTCGTTGTATTGCGAGGTGAAGCCACCCTTCCAGCCAGACTGGAAGGCGCTGGTCAGCTATCCACTGCCTTGGTGGGGACTGCATGCGAGCGCGACCTGGCAAAATCGTGCTGGAGCGCAGATGCTGGCGAGCTATGTGGTCGCGAGCAGCGCCACGACCTTGAACCGTCCGTTGTCGCTGAATACGGCCACGGTGAATCTGATTACTCCAGGGACCCAGTACGGTGATCGGGTGAACCAGGTAGACGTCCGGTTCGGAAAATTGATGAAGGTCCGCGGCGGGCGAATCCAGCCGACCGTTGGAATCTACAACTTGCTCAATTCGAATGCGACGCTCACGTGGGACACACGCTACGGTGCGAGCTGGCTGAGGCCCCTAGCGATCCTGCAGGGCCGGCTCGTCAAGTTCGGCGTGCAGTTGGACTTCTGATATGCCCGGCGGCGGGCTGACTCGAGACCGGTCGCCTGGCGATTCGTCGTAGCCGAAGAGGACCAGCCGAGTCAGGCTGGGACCTCTTCGTGTTCATGCGGCCCAGGGATGGCGGTCTACTCGCGCTTGAAGGGACCCACACCGAACCTCGGTCCGATCCATTCCCAGAAATGTCGTTCTTCCACCCCGAGGGGCTGCACGCCCTGCGCCAGCTCTCTCGCAGTGTCAATCCTGCCGGCCATGCACAGCGCGTACACCCGAAGGGGCCGGATGGTGTCGCCCTGCAGGCCTCGTTGCGTTGCGTCCGCAAATGCGGACGCAGCGCCGAGATAATCGCGCGCGACCAGTGCGGTCAGCCCGCGCGCGTACTCGGCCGCGCCCGTCCCATCGTTGCTGCGCCACGCGATTCGCTCCTTCACGTCGTCGCTGCCAAGGACCCACAGAGGCAGCGTGCGAAGCGGCGTCTCCGTCAGCAACCAGTGCAGGTTTTCGATCTGACGGAGGGGGCGGCCACCATCCCAGAAAACCCTGTTCAGGACGCCCTGATGATCGAAATAGGGAAGCGTTTCATCGATCAGATTTTCCGGCCACAGGTGCCGGATCAACCGCGACTTCGCGAAGGCCTGACGCGCTCTGGCGGGATCGATGACCGCCTCATACAGTTCGGTGACGGCGCGATTGCGCCCGTATCGCGGATCCGACAACGACGGCCTGTCGAGAACAGGCTCGAGCCGCTGGGGATGATCGTCGTCGAGTGGAGGCGTGCGCGCGGTCAGTTGGCTCAGATACGTCGAGTCTCCGAGGAATGTCGCTCCCACCTGCTGCGGGAGCTCTAGGCCGATTTCGGACAACCTCGAGCGCAGATCCGGTATACCCCACGGCTTCACGAACGTCGCCACAGACTCCGGCCCGGTGGCGCGTCGCGTGCCGACCAGCATCAAATCGAAGGGGGTGGCGTTCCAGAGCGAACACTCGTCGAAGACGTCGCAGAACGCCCGAATGATCGTGTGGACGTCGGTGCCTGGATCGGGACGGCCCACGGGAAGCCAGTACGTGGTGATGCCCCCGTCGGCAAGGCGATCGTGGATCAGTTGAAAGTACTCGCGCGTGTAGATGTTCACCGCGCCGGGCGTCCGCGGGGGCGGGGGCTCGCCGGTGATCAGGTCAAACCGCTCGGGCGTCCGCTGGAGGAACTGGCGGCCGTCCTCGATGTGAAGTCGAACGCGAGGGTCATGAAGGGGGGGGTTCGACGGGTAGATGACGTCGCTCATCGCGATCACGTCCGGCGAAATCTCCGCCACATCGATCGATCGGACTGAGGGGAGGTCGAGCGCGGCCCCGACCGTCACGCCCACGCCATAGCAGACGACCAGCACACGTGTGATCGGACCGCGATGGAGCACCATGGGCCAGTAGACGAAGTAGCGCATGTAGCGCATCGCGGGCACGGCGGTGCCAGACATGGAGAAGCCGTTGGTCACCAGACGGGCATAGACGAGCTGCGTCATCCACTTCTGCTGCATCAGGAAGATTGTCTCGGACGGTCCCTCGCGGGTTGCCACGATTTCCGAACCGTCGACGGTATAGGGCCGAGCAGCCCGTGCGAAGTAGACGTCATGCATCAGACCGAACGGAAACCCTGCGAGCGCGACGGCGAGCGCGACGCCGCCCGTCGTGAAGACTGGAGTTCGTAGATTGCGCCACGACCCGACGCCGTACAGCGCCAAGCCGCCGATCCCCGCGTAGACAGCAGCCAGAGCGAAAAACGCACCCTCCATGCCGAATGCCGGCAGCATCACGAAGGTTGCGACGAGCGGACCACACATTCCGCCGGCGGTGTTGGCCAGCGCCAGCCATCCCGCCGTCCGTGTCTCGGCCGCGATCTCACGCTGGAGCGCATCGCCAAGCAGAGTGAAGAAAACTCCAGAGAGCAGAGACGCCGGCACGCTCAAAGCGCAGGCCAGCCACAGTGTCCGATACCATGCAGAAATTTGGGTGCCGTCGGTGAGCACTTGGAAACCAGCATACGACGCGACAACGGCGCAACCGGCGGCAAATGCGACGACCGGCAGGTATGTCGCAGCATCCGGGTGTCGCTTGAGCCAGACCGATGCCGAGAGTCCCCCCAAAGCAATCGCGGCGAGCACCGCCGCCAGCATCACGCTCGCGGCGAGTGTCGTCGAGAGGACGTACATCGTCAAAAATCGGATCCAGACCACTTCGAGGGCCAGGAGCACCCCGCCCGACGCGAACGAGCACCCGAGCAAGGGCCACGTCCTGACATGCTGAAGTGCGCCGGACCGAGAGGTTGGCGACGTTCGGCCTGCCGCCGAACTCTCCGGCGTGTCGGGCGCATGCGTTTCGGCCCGGCGATGCGACAGCGACAGCGCGACGGCGGCCGCGCCAAGACTGAGCAGCGCCGCGCACCAAGCGCTTCCAGCCACGCCGAACCTGCCGATAAGCCAGACCTCGGCGCCTACGACGCCTGCGACCGCACCGAGTGTATTCCAGCCGTACGCCTGCCCGAGCGCCGGCCCGAAGCCCGCCCGCGAGCGCGCCAGCGCGGCGATGAGGAGCGGGAGCGTCGCGCCCATCGCCGTGGTTGGGACGAGGAGGACGGTGAAGGCCGCCACGAAGCGAACGGCGTTGATCCGCCACAGGTTCTCGGCTGCCGGCCCCGTGAGAGTGATCACAGCGTGGGTGAGTCCGGGAAGCGCGTAGGTTAGGGCCACCCCGGACACGCCGCCGACGACTTCCACTGCCGCGTACGCGCGCAGCAACCTGCGGATGCGGTAACCGATGCGCCCGACGATCGCGCTCCCGATCGTGAGGCCACCCATGAAGCTCGATAGCACCAGGGTGGTTGCCCAGGCGCTGCCGCCAAACACCAAGCCGCTGCGGTGGAACCAGACCATTTCGAAGATCAGGCCTGCCGCTCCTGAGACGAAGCAGACGAGCAGCAGCCAGCGCGAATCGCGCGTGGCGTACGGATTGCCCGACACGACGGTAGCCCGAGCTCGGATCATGGGTTGGGTCAGACCTCCGGCGAGAGCGAGCCCCGGGAGGCATTCTACCTGTTGGGAGCCACGATCACGATTGGATCACGGCGCGAAGACCGCTGCTCGCTGCCGCATGGATCACGCCGGTGCGTCGGTCCCGCTGCCTATCGAGGCGTGGGAGCAGGTGGGCGGCTTGGGCGCAGATCACGAGGTGGGCGCCGAGACCGGTTTGCAAAGCGCGGCAGCGGACGCTCGAGGGAGGTCCGGGCTACGAACGCACAGTCACGGTGTTCGCGCTGCTGTTACGAAAAGCGGGAATCAAAGAGGACACACTACACAAGACGCTCGCGGAGACGTTCCTTTTCCACCATCCGGCGGCGTGGGGCGTGTCGAAGCGGATTCGCGAGGAGCGCGAGCATTGTTGCGACGACATCGCCGTCGTGATCCGCGGCGACCCGGTCTGTTACGCGGCCGAGCGCTGGGATAGATAGCGTAGAGCACGCAACGACCGCAGAGGATCCGTCAGGGCTTTTTCTCTGCGCGCTCCGCGTGCTCGGCGGTTGGTTTTTGGCCAGCAGACGCGACCACGATCAGCAGCCCCGCAACCACGCCTCGCACAACCTGAGGCGCGATGCCGCTGCCGAGGTGCACGGCGTCGTGGACGGCAAGCGCCTGTAGGCCGAGCATCGCGCCGATCGCGAACGCCAGGCCACCCGGCAGCCGCACCCGTACGAAGGCGGACGCCAGCGCCAGCAGCGCGCCGAAGGCCATCAGACCCAGCTCGGCCCAGATCTCGAGGCGAGCGCCCCGAACGAGATCCGCCACCGCCCAGCCCAAGGAGTAGATTCCGTACGAAAACATTCCCAGCGACGCAATCGTCAGCACCGGATCCTCTCCCCACATTATCTACAATGAGGCGTGCCCCACATCGGACGACTGCGCTATCTCGAAGTGACTCCCGGGTCCGCCGACCGCCCGCGCGGCACGCTGCTGCTGCTCCACGCGTTTCCGCTCAACGCCCGGATGTGGGAAGGGCAGCTCGCGCTCGCCGAGGGCGGCTGGCACGTGATCGCGCCTCAGCTGCGCGGTTTTGACGACGGCGCCGGCGATCCGCCCGCTTCAACGGTGGACGACTACGCCGGCGACGTCATCGATCTGCTCGACGCGCTGCACGTGAAGCAGGCGGTCGTCGGCGGTCTCTCGATGGGCGGCTACGTGGCGTTCGCGCTGCTGCGTCTCGCCTCCCGCTACGTCCAGGGGCTGATCCTCGCCGACACCCGCTCGCAGGCCGACACACCCGAAGGCGCCGCCGGACGCGCGCGGTTGCTCCAGCTCGTCCAGGACAAGGGACCGTCCGCCGTTGCCGACGACATGATCCCGAAGCTGATTGGCGGCACGACGCGAGGCGCGCGGCCCGCGGTTGCGGAGCAGGTCCGAGCGCTCGCGCTCGCGAGCTCAGCCGATGCCATCGCCGGCGCGATCCGCGCGATGATGACGCGCCCGGATTCGACGTCGTTGCTGGCGACGATTCACGTGCCGACGCTGATTGTGGTCGGCGAGGAAGACACGCTGACGCCCCCTGCCGCGTCGGAAGAGATGCACCGAGCCATCGCCGGATCCGGGCTGGTGCGCATTCCGGACGCAGGACACCTGTCGAATCTCGAGCGGCCCGATGTGTTCAACGCGGCGCTCGCGGGCTTTCTCAGCCATCGGGTATAGTCGAGGCTCGAGCCGGTCAACTCCTCGGTCCCCACGTTCGACACGGGCGGCGGGGCCCAGGTCGCCTGTACAGTTTTCGATGGGACGTTGACCGACCTGGCGAGGCGGGGAGGCGGCTAGTGACGCGTCCTCGACGGATCATTACCGATGATCACGACGTTTGAACGCAGAGCACGCAAAGACCGCAAAGAACTAGTGGACGAAACAACATTTGCGGGCTTCGCGGGCTTGGCGTTTCAAATCACCGCTGTAGTTATGCGACGGGGACACTAAGTTGGATCTGCAGCTGTCGGACAAGATCGCCATCGTCACCGGTTCGAGCAAGGGCCTCGGCCTCGCCACCGCGCGTGCGCTGATCGAGGAAGGCTGTCGGGTGAC
>JAYVYV010000405.1:0-22062 GCA_043783985.1 Acidobacteriota bacterium
GACATGGCGTTTCGTCTGGAACCGATGACCGTCGTCCTCGCAAGGGCGAGGCGCGCGTCGCCGGGCTTGGGGGTCTCCGGCACGCCGCCGGCCGCACCACGCCGCAGATGCGCGACGATGGCGGACGGATAGGCCGCTTCGCCGCCGAACCGGTGCAGCACCTCGAGCGCGTCCTCGAAGCGGCTCGCATCGGCGACCGTGGGGCCCGAGGCGATGACGCTGGGATCGTCGCCGACGACGTCGGAGATGGCCAACGCGTCGCAGGCGCCGCCGGCTCGCGCTGCCAGCCATCCGCCCTTGATCGCCGACAGGTGCTTCCGCACGGTGTTGAGGGCGTGAATGTCTGCGCCCCCACGCAGCAGCTGGTCGGTCGTTGCACGCTTGTCCTCGAGCGTCAGACCCTCAGCCGGCACGGCCATCAGCGCCGATGCGCCCCCGGACAGCAGCACCAGGAGCCGTTCTTCAGGCTGCAGATGCGCGGCGAGCTCCAGCACCCGCCGCCCCGCTCGCTCGCTCTCTCCGGTCGGGATGGGATGACCGCCGACAATCGATTCGAAGCCGCCCGGGACCGGCCCAGGCGTGGACGCGACGACGAGCCCCCCGCGCAGGCGCGGGCCGAGACGATTCCAGGCGGCCTGCGCCATGGCGGGCGCCGCCTTCCCCGCCGCGACGAGGTAAACCGAGCGAGGACCTTCAGGTCCGCCGTGTCGGACAGACCTCGAGGCTGACGCCACGTCGGCCGCTCTATCGGCATTGCCCGGTGCATCGCCGGCGAGCGCGGCGTCGACGAGCTCGCCCGGCGCGGCCGCGGCGATACCGACCCGGACAATCGCCAGGAGATCGTGTCGGAGATCAGTGAGTGAACGCGTCAGTGTGTTTGCTTGGGGTCCGACCAGGACGAAAGGCCGGTCACGACGTCGAACTTCTTGAGGAGAGAACTGACCAGTTGCGGCGCGTTGTCCTGCGTGGACAGTTGCTCGAGCTTGCCCATGATCCTGGAGATTGCGGCTTCGACGTCGGTAATCGCGCTCTCCGAATAATAGGCCCGTTGCTGCTGGAGACAGCGGTGATGTTTGAGAAATTCTTCCCGGTAGAACTCGGTGAGCAAATGCTGCGCGGTCGGCCTCGAATCGGGAACGAAGCGTGGCATGCAGGTCCTCGAGATGATTGTCCCGTGATGATCCAGTCTAACGCCGGTGCAAAACGGCTGTCAAGATTCCGTAAGGCTACCGGTTCCACGCCGCGACGAGACCGCCCAGGCACCCCACCGCCATCCCTCCGACGACGAGCATGGCGCAGAGCTCGAGGGGGAGAAAATGGATCGACGAGATGTTGAGCGCCGACGCGAGCGGCACCAGATACCGCCCGCGCAGGGCGAAGAACGCCGCACCCAGCGCGAGCAATGCCACGAGAGCGCCGACACCGCCCTGCAGCACGCCCTCCATCACGAACGGGCCGCGCACGTAGGCCTGCGGCGCGCCGACGAGGTTCATGATGTCGAGCTCCTCGCGCCGGGCGTAAAGCGCGAGGCGGACGACGTTGGCCACGGTCAGCGCGGCGGCGATCGCCAGCACCGAGCCGAGGATCAACCCCACGCCGCGGATGACGTTGATGGCCGAGAGCACCCGCGTCAGCCACTGTCGGTCGTAGCGGACGTCGGCCACGCCGGGCATCGTGCGGAGTCTCGCGGCCAGACCGTCGACGCCGGGGCCGACGCCCGGCCCGGGGCGGAGCCGCACTTCGAGCGAGGCCGGCAGCGGGTTCCCGCCGACGCCGTCCACCGACGCGGCGAGGTCGCCGAACGTCTGCTTGAACCGAGCGAGCGCCTCGGGCTTCGACACGTACTCGTAGGCGGCGAGCAGGTCGCTCGGCGTGAGCACGCCCTCGACGCCGCGCCGTTCGGCCGCCGTGATGTCGTCCTTGAGGTAAACCGAGAGCTCGGCCGCACTGCTCCACTCCGCGCCGAGCCGTTCGAGGTTGGCGGTCACGACGAGGAACGCGCCGAGGACGAACAGCGCCAGGGCGATCGTCAGGGTCGACAGCAGCCCCGCCCGCCGTCCCCGCCACAAGCTCGTGAACGCTTCTTCGAAGGCGTATCGCAGTGCGCGCATGTCAGGCGACCTCGACGACGCGGCCGTGATCGAGGGTGATGGCGCGGCGGCCGACACGCCGGATCAGCTCGCGATCGTGCGTGGCGACCACCACGGTGGTGCCGCGCGCGTTGATCTCACGGAAGAGGTTCATGATCTCGAGCGACAGGTCGGGATCCAGGTTGCCGGTCGGCTCGTCCGCCAGCACGAGCTGCGGATCGTTGACGAGCGCGCGCGCGATGGCGATGCGCTGCTGCTCGCCCCCGGAGAGCTCCTCCGGGAACGCGTTCATCCGGTGCTGGAGGCCGACCCACTTGAGCACCTGGAACGTCTTGCGCTGCTGCGTCGCCATCGGCAGGCCCAGCACGCGCATGACGAACGCGACGTTCTGGAACACGGTGAAGCGGGAAATGAGGCGGAAGTCCTGGAAGACGAACCCGACGCTGCGGCGGAACGTCTGCACCTGCGAGAGGGTGAGGGTCCTCAGGTCGCGGCCGAGCACTTTCAGTTCGCCTTCGCTCGGCAGGTCTTCCCGCAGCAGCAGGCGCAGCAGCGTCGATTTGCCGGCGCCGCTCGGGCCGGTGAGGAAGATGAACTCGCCTTTGTCGACGGTGAGGGACAGGTCCCGCAGCGCGTAGACGCCACGGTTATAGAGCTTGGAAAGATGATAGGTCTCTATCAACTTCGAAACGTTATATCACGCTTCGAGCGCGCGTTTGAGCAGTTCGTTCACGCGTTTCGGGTTCGCCTTCCCCGCCGCGGCCTTCATCACCTTGCCGACGAGGAAGCCGAAGGCGCTGGTCTTGCCGCCGCGAAAATCGGCCACCGGCCCGGCGTTGTTCGCGAGCACGTCCGCGATCAGGGCGACAATCTGCGGCTCGTCGTCGATCTGCGCGAGCCCCTCGGCGGCGACAATCGCGTCCGCGGTCTGCGCCGACGCGAACATCTTCTCGAACACGCCCTTGGCCATCGAACCGCTGATCGCGCCGCGCTCGACCAGGGCGATCAGCCCGGCGAGCCGATCCGCGCCGATTGGCGACGAAATAATGTCGGCGCCGCGTTCTTTCAGCGCGCGGGCGAGCTCGCCCATGATCCAGTTGCTCGCCGTCTTGGCGGGCGCCCCGGCCGCGACCGAGGCCTCGAAGTAGTCGGCGAGGCCGCGTGACTGCGTCAGCTGACCGGCGTCGTAGTCGGGCAGGCCGAACGCGTCGACGAAGCGGCGGCGCCGCGCCTCGGGCAACTCGGGCATCGCCGCGCGAATCCGCTCGATCCGCCCGACGTCGGCGACGACGGGCGGCAGGTCGGGCTCGGGGAAGTACCGGTAATCGTGTGCTTCTTCCTTGCTGCGCATCGAGACGGTGCGGCCCGCCGCCGCGTCCCAGAGGCGCGTCTCCTGCACGACGCGGCCGCCGTCGGCCAGCAGATCGATCTGCCGCGCGATCTCGTGCTCCAGCGCCCGCTGCAGAAACCGGAACGAGTTGAGGTTCTTCACCTCGGCCTTCGTGCCCAGCGCCGCCTGCCCGCGCGGCCGGACGGACACGTTCGCGTCGCAGCGCAGGCTGCCCTCTTCCATGTTGCCGTCGGTGACGTCGAGCCAGACGAGGATCGCGCGCAGGCGGCTGAAGAATTCTGCCGCGTCGGCCGCCGACCGCAGGTCCGGCTCGCTGACGATCTCGATGAGCGGGACGCCGCTGCGGTTGTAGTCGACGTAGCTCTTGCGGCCGGAATCGACGAACCCGTCGTGCAGCAGCTTGCCCGCGTCCTCTTCCATGTGGACGCGCGTGATGCCGACGCGGCACGTCCCGCTGCCGTTCGGGAACACGACCACGCCGCCGGTCGCGAGCGGACGCTCGTACTGCGAAATCTGGTAGCCCTTCGGGAGGTCGGGATAGAAATAGTTCTTGCGCGCGAAGATCGCCGGCGTGTGGATGGTGCAGCCGAGGGCCAGCGCCGCGCGGATCGCGTCGTCGACCGCCTCGCGATTCAGGACGGGGAGCGCGCCGGGCAGCCCGAGGCAGACCGGACAGATGTGCGTGTTGGGCCCGGCGCCGAAGGCGGTGCTGCAACCGCAGAAGATCTTCGACGCGGTGCGCAGCTGCGCGTGGATCTCGAGCCCGATGACCGCTTCAAAGTCCATCAGGCATGCGGTCCGGCGGCGAGGACCTCGTCGCCGACACCCGGCTCGAACGTCTTGAAGTTGTCCACGAACATCCGCGCCAGGCGGGCCGCCTGCGCGTCGTACGCCGCGCCGTCGGCCCAGGTGGCGCGAGGCTTCAGCACGTCGGACGGCACGTCCGGGCAGCTGGCCGGGATGTCGAGATTGAACACGGGATCGGTCTCGTACGCGACGGTGTCGAGCGCACCCGACAGCGCCGCGCGAATCATCGCCCGCGTGTACGCGATCTTCATGCGCGAGCCGACGCCGTACGGGCCGCCGGTCCATCCGGTGTTCACCAGCCACACACGCGCGCGGTGCCGCGCAATTTTCTCGCCGAGCATCCGCGCGTAGCGGCTCGGCTCCAGCGGCAGGAACGGCGCCCCGAAGCACGTGCTGAACGTCGCCTTCGGCTCGGTGACCCCTTTTTCCGTACCGGCGACCTTGGCCGTGTAGCCGGAGAGGAAATGGTACATCGCCGCCGCGGGCGTCAGCCGCGCAATCGGCGGCAGGACGCCGAACGCGTCGGCGGTCAGCATGACGATGTTGCGGGGATGGCCGCCCAGCCCCGACGGCACGGCGTCGTCGATGAACGAGATCGGATAGGCGGCGCGCGTGTTCTCGGTATAGCGGTCGTCGTCGAGATCCAGCTCGCGGGTCTGCGCGTCGATCACCACGTTCTCGAGCACGGTGCCGAACCGTCGCGTGGTGGCGTAGATCTGCGGCTCGGCTTGCGACGACAGACGGATCGTCTTGGCGTAGCAGCCGCCCTCGAAGTTGAAGACGCCGCGGTCGCTCCACCCGTGCTCGTCGTCGCCGATGAGCCGCCGATCGGGATCGCTCGAGAGCGTGGTCTTGCCGGTGCCGGACAGACCGAAGAAGAGCGCCGTGTCGCCGTCCGCGCCGATGTTGGCCGAGCAGTGCATCGACAGGACGTTCTGCAGCGGCAGGATGTAGTTCAGCACCGAGAAAATCGACTTCTTCATCTCGCCCGCGTAGCTGCTGCCGCAGATCAGGACCAGCTTCTTCGCGAAGTTGAGCGCAATCATGACGTCCGAATTGCTGCCGTGGCGCGCCGGATCGGCCTTGAAGCTGGGCGAGTCGATGATCGTGAACTGCGGTGCGGCAGCCTCGGCCGCGGCCGGGTCGTCGATGAACAGGTTGCGGCAGAACAGGTTGTGCCAGGCGAACTCGTTGATGATCCGGACGGGCAGGCGGTAGGCCGGATCGGCGCCGGCGAAGCAGTCGAGGACGAACAGCTCCTTGCCGTTGAGGAAACCGACCAGATCCCTGTGCAGCGCGTCGAACTGCGCCGGATCGATCGGACGATTGACTTTGCCCCACGCGATGTCCGCGTCGCTCGACGGTTCGCGCACGACGAACTTGTCGTTGGGCGATCGTCCGGTGTGCTGGCCGGTCCGGCACGCGAGGGGGCCCGCGGCGGCAATCAGCCCCTCCTGACGCCGTACGGCTTCCTCATACAGCACCGCGGCGGACAGATTCCAGCGCGCCCGATCGGTCTGGAGGCCCTCCCGCTCCAGTCCACGCGCGCGATCAACCTCGGTGCTCATCAGACGCTCCCTAAGACATGAAGAGCCAGCAACATACGCGGAAAGTTTTGAATTATACGTTAAACTGTAAACACCTACTCCATCGCATCGTAATGCCTCTATGAGTGATGTGCGCACTGTGCCCCACGCCGACCCGCTGGACGCCCGCACCGACACGGCCGGGCCGAAGGCTGCCCACACGCGCCGGGGCCCGGCGGCGCCGCTCGCCGAGGATTCGAAGCTGGCGGTCGAAATCCGCGGGCTCGTCGAGAGGGGCGAGATGGACGAGGCCCGCGATCGGTTCCCTGAACTGGTCACGCTGCACCAGCGCCGCGCCTCCCGCATCGCGTACCAGTATCTTCGGGACGCGTCGGACGCCGACGAAGCGGTCCAGGACGCGTTTCTCAAAGTCTTTTCGCACATCACCTCCTATCGCGACGCCTGGCCGTTCGAGGTCTGGTTCACGCGGATTCTCATCAACGGCTGCCTCGATCGCCGTAAGGCGCGCAGCCGGCGCGATCGGTGGTTCGTGGGCGGCGAGGTCTCGAGCGCGGACGAAGCTCGCGCCTCTGCGGCCGGTCCCCCGTCGGACCCCGAGCACCGCCTGCTCTCCCGCGAGCGCCGCGCCAGGCTGGCCGGCGCCGTGGGTCGCCTCGGAGGGCGTCAGCGGACGGTCTTCATGTTGTGCCATTACGGCGACTGCACCACGCGGGAAGTCAGCGCCATGACCGGCCTGAGCGAATCGACGGTGCGCGTGCATCTGTTTCGCGCGGCGCGCAAGCTGCGCGGCCTGCTCGGAGGCCAGCCGTGATCCCACGCGCGCATCACCTCCAGGAAGAACGGCTCTTCGATTCCTACCTGGCCGAGCGCGGCGGCGAGGCGATGGATCCGCCCGTCGCAGAGCATCTCGCCGACTGCACGGCCTGCGGCACCCGCTACGCCGAACTCGCCGCGTTCATGGACGCGCTTCGCCGCGACGGCGACGCCGAGGCGGACGCCATCTTCACGCCCGAGCGCCTGCGGATCCAGCAGCAGGAGATCGTCCGCCGGATCGCCCTGGTGGGACGGCCGGCCCGCGTCCTCAGCTTCCCGGGCCGCGTCGTCCGACGCACGATTGACGCGTCCACCTCGCGCACGGCGTCGCGCTGGGTCGCCGCCGGAGCCGCCGCGGGCCTTTTCGTCGGCGTCGCGGTCGGCGCCTCGTTTCAATGGGGCTCGCAAGCGCAGCGCAGTCCAAGCTTTCTGGGCGACTCGAGCCGCGCGCGGGCGCAGCCCATCGCCCCGGTCGCCGCTCGCGTCGGCGGGCCGGGCGACGTCGCGTCCGACGACGCGTTCCTGTCCGACCTCGAGATCGCGCTCGAGCGGCCCCACACCCGCGAGCTGCAGGCGTTCGACGCGCTCACGCCGCATGTCAGGGAGATCCGCGATCAGCGTTAAGATCAACGTTCAGATCGGTTCAAGGTTCAGGGTAGCGTTCGTTCGCAGGCCGCACGCTGCGCGCGGCACCCGGAACCCGGCGAACGCCGAACCCGGCGAACGCCGAACGCCGAACGCCGAACGCCGAACGCCAAACTCAGAACTCAGAACCCGAACGCACCCTTGAACGCTGAACCCTGAGCCCTATTCTGATGCCCTCTCTCATTTTCCGAAAAGGCCTCGACTTGAAACATGCCGTCGCCGGCATGCTGGCCGACAACTATCACAGCTCGATCGTCGATCAGGTCAAGGCCGACGATTTCACGCACCGGGCCGGTCGGCTCACGGTGCATCTCGCGCGGGAGTTCGGGTTCTGCTACGGCGTCGACCGGGCGGTCGACTACGCCTACCAGACGCGGGAGCGCTTCCCCGATCGCCGCGTCTTCCTCACCGGCGAAATCATCCACAACCCGCACGTGAACGACAAGCTGCGGACGATGGGGATCCGGTTCCTGACCGACGAGGGGGAGCACGCCGACGCGCTGACCGCGTCGGACGTCGTGATCCTGCCCGCGTTCGGCGTCACGGTCGCGATGCTCGAGCAGTTCGACCGGCGCGGCTGCACGATGATCGACACGACGTGCGGCTCCGTGCTCAACGTCTGGAAGAACGTGCGCCGCTACGCCGAGGGCGGCTACACCTCGATCATCCACGGCAAGGTCTGGCACGAGGAAACGCAGGCGACGGCGTCGCAGGCAGTGCAATACGGCGGCAAGTACCTCGTGGTGTTCGACCGTCCTGAAACCGAAATCGTCTGCGATTACATCCGCCGCGGCGGCGATCGCGTCGGGTTCATCCAGCGCTTCGAGAAGGCCTCCTCCCCCGGCTTCGACCCCGACCGCGACCTGCGGCACATCGGCCTCGCCAACCAGACGACGATGCTGATGACCGAGTCGCTGGAGATCGGCGAGATGATTCGCGCGGCGATGCGCGAACGCTACGACGAGGCCACGCTCGGCGAACACTATCAGGCGTTCGACACGATCTGCAGCGCCACGCAGGACCGCCAGGACGCCGTCGTCGCGCTGCTGCGCGACAAGCCGGTCGACTTGATGATCGTCATCGGCGGCTACAACAGCAGCAACACCGCGAACCTTGCCCGGATGTGCCAGGCGGCGCGCCCGACGTTCCACATCGCGGATCCCGACTGCCTCGTGTCGGCTGAAGAAATCCGGCACCGCCCGGTGGGAGCCAAGGCAGAGCTGACGACCACCGGCTGGCTCCCGCCGGGGCCGGTGTCGATCGGCCTGACATCGGGCGCCTCCACGCCTGACAACCTCGTCGGCGCGGCCATCAGCAAGCTCACGGCATTCTGCGGTTAGCCTCGCACGTGTCGTAAAAAATTGTCTCCCGCTAAACGGTTGCGGTCTCCTTGTCGTAATCCCTGAAGGAACTGCTTTTCCAGAGGTTTACGTATGAGGCGGACTTGGGTTGGCAGGCTGCTGCCGGCGGTTTTCGTGCTGGCGCTCGCCGTCCCCCTCCACGGACAATCGTTCGGTTTTGCGTGGTGGAAAGACGCGCAGTTCCAGCGGGATCTCGGGCTCTCTGCCGACCAATCCGCCCGGATCGACGCCATCTTCCAGTCGGCCATTTCGCAGCTGCGGTCGAAGAAGGCGGAGCTGGACCAGCAGGAAGAGCTGCTGTCGCAGCAGATCGTGGCCGGGGCCGACGAATCGCTGGTCACCCGCCAGGTCGACAAGGTCGAAGCCATCCGGTCCCACATGAACAAGATGCGGACGCTGATGCTCCTGAAAGAGCGCCAGGCGCTGTCGCCCGAGCAGCGCGTCAAGTTGAACAAGCTCCACGAACAGTGGGAACGGGATCACAAGCGGCCGTCACGGGACGTCAAGTAGGCCACGTCAATGGAGAGAGCGGCAATGACACGGAACAGTTCGATCTGGATGCTCACCGCGGTGCTCGCGCTGTCGGGCCTCGCCACGCCCGCGCGCGCGCAGCAGGTGACGGAGGCGCGCATTCGTGAACTGATCAAGCAGGCGACGGATCCCACGAGCCGGCTGCAGACGCCGGCGACCGCGCAGGCGGGCAGCACGCCCGACAACCGTCCGGTCGTGGCCATCACCCTCGAAGACGCCGTGAAGTTCGCGCTCGAGCGGAACCTGGACATCGCCGTCCAGCGGCTGAACCCCGAGATCAACGACATCGCGTACGCCAGCATCAAATCGGTGTATCACCCGAACCTGACATCCACCCTCTCGACGCAGTCGACGACGACGCCGTCGACCAGCACGCTCTCGGGCAGCAACTTCACGGGCGCCGGCGTTGTCTCCGGACTCGCCAACTACAACGGCGGCATCGCCCAGAGCATTCCCTGGGGCGGCGGCTCGTTCAACGTGGCGCTCAACAACAACCGCCAGACGACGACGAGCGCGAACGTGCTCTACAACCCGACGTTCAACAGCAACTGGTCGGGCAGCTATCTGCAGCCGCTGTTCCGGAACTTCCGGATCGATTCGACGCGCCGCCAGCTTCAGGTGACGAAGATCAACCGCGACATCTCGGACCTGCAGCTGCGCGCGACGATCACGAACACGCTGTCCAACGTCCGCAACGCCTACTGGGACTACGTCTACGCCGTTCAGGCGGTCGAAGTCGCGCAGAAGTCGCTCGACCTGGCGAGCAACCTGGTGCGCGACAACCAGACGCGGGTCGAGGTCGGCACCATGGCGCCGATCGATGTGGTGCAGGCACAGTCCGAACAGGCGACGCGCCGGCAGACGCTCGTCGCGGCGCGCGCGACGAAGCGGACCACCGAGCTCGCCTTGAAGCGGCTGATCGTGGCGGGCACGCAGGATCCGAACTGGAGCGTGCAGCTGGATCCGACCGATCGGCCGGAGTTCCGTGCCGAGCCGATCGACATCGAGGCGGCCGTTCGCCGCGCTCTGAGCGCGCGCACGGATCTCGAGATCGCGAAAAAGAACATCGCCGCCAATGATGTCACGCTGCAGTACCTGGTGGACCAGATGCGGCCGCAGGCGGACCTGTCGGCGAGCTACGGGCTCGTCGGCGTCGGCGGCACGGCGTACCAATTCGCTCCGGGAACCACCGGCGTCAACCGCGTGCCGATCGGCACCATCCCGGGCGGGTATGGCGACGCGCTCGCCACGCTGTTCGGCCACAACTTTCCCCGTTGGACCGTGCAGCTGAACCTGAGTTATCCGCTCGGCGTGAGCTCGCAGGAGGCGTCGGTGGCGCGCGCGCGCGTGCAGCTGAACCAGGTACAGGCGCAGACCAGGCAGATCGAACTCCAGGTCGCGACCGACATCACCAATGCTGCGCTCACGTCGCAGAGCGCCGCGGAGAGCGTGCAGGCGGCGCAGGCGGCCCACGAGCTCTCGCAGAAGAAGCTGGAAGCCGAACAGAGCAAATTCGAAGTCGGCATGTCGACGAACTACTTCGTGGTCCAGGCCCAGCGCGATCTCGCGGACGCGCAGAACACCGAGCTGCGCCAGATCCTGAACTACCGGAAGTCGCTCGTCGAGCTCGAACGGCTGCAGCAGACGACGCTCCAGAACCTGAACATCACCGTATTGAGTGCGACAGGGGCCGCCGCGGGCGCCGGCGGACAGTAGCCGGCGGCCCGGAGGAATCGACGCACTATGAAGCGAGCACTCATCTTTCTGTTGATCGTCCTGTCTATCGGCGCGGGCGCCGGCGCGTACTACATCCGGCACAGCGCGCCAGAGATTCAGGTCATCACGTCGCCGATCACGCGGGGCGATATCGTCGACACCGTCGGCGCGTCCGGAACGCTCCAGGCCGTGACGACGGTGCAGGTCGGCAGCCAGGTGTCGGGCAACATCCAGTACCTGGGCGCCGATTTCAACTCGATTGTCAAAAAAGGCCAGGTGATCGCGCGGCTCGATCCGTCGTTGTTCGACGCACAGCTCCAGCAGGCGCGGGCGAACCTCGCGCAGACGCGCGCCAACCTGGTCAAGTCCCAGAGCGACCTCGAGCGCAGCAAGGTCCAGCTCACCGACACGCAGCAGCGATATGCGCGCGCCAAGGAGCTCGCCGCCAGACAGCTCCTGCCGCAGAGCGATCTCGACGCCGCCAAGATCGCCGTCGACAGCGCGCAGGCCAGCCTGCAGTCGCAGCAGGCGACGGTCGTTCAGGCGCAGGCGGGGGTCACCCAGTCGCAGGCCTCGGTCAACCAGAACCAGGTCAACCTCGGTCACACGGTCATCGCGGCGCCCATCGACGGCATCGTCACACAGCGCAGCGTCGATGTCGGGCAGACGGTCGCCGCGAGCATGCAGGCGCCGACGCTCTTCGTCATCGCCGCCGACCTCACGAAGATGCAGGTCAACGCGAACATCGACGAGGCCGACGTCGGCCGCATCCGTCCCGGCCAGCACGTCACGTTCCGGGTCGATGCGTACCCGACCGAGACGTTCGAAGGCACCGTCTCGCAGATCCGCCTGCAGCCGGTCGTCGTGCAGAACGTGACGACGTATGGCACGGTCATCGGCGTGCCGAATACGCAGTTGAAGCTCAAGCCGGGCATGACGGCGAACGTGAAAGTCGAGATCGCGAAGCGGATCGACACGCTGCGCGTGCCCAACGTCGCGCTGCGCTTCCGGCCGTCGACCGACGTCTTCGCCGCGCTCAATCAGCCGGTGCCGCCCGAGGCGAGCGGTCGCGGCGGACGCGGCGGCGGACCGGGACGCGGCGGGAACCGCAACGGCGCGATGGACGCACCCGCCGCAAAGCCCGCGCCGGCGCCCTCGCCCTCGACCGTCATGCCGGCGCCGGCCGGGTCACCGCCCGGGGCCGGATTCGGCCGCGGTGGCGGCGGCGGTGGACGCGGATTCGATCCGGTGCGAATGATGGAGCGCTTCCAGGGCCTGTCGCCCGACGAACAGACGCAGTTCATCGCGCGCCTGAAAGATCGCGGACAGGACACGCGCTCGTCCGAACGACAGCGGCATGGCCGCGCCAAGGCACCGGCGAAGGCGAAGAGCGCGCCGGCGTCGGCGCAGACCATCGACGCCTTGTTCGCCCCGCTCCCGGCCGTCGAATCGCGGGGCCGCGCGTGGCTCTTCATCGATCACCAGCTGAAGCCCGTGAGCCTGCGGCTCGGCATCTCGGACGGCGCCAACACGGCCCTGCTCGGCGGCGAGCTGCAGCAGAACACCCAAGTCGTGACCGGCGTCACGGGCCTGGGCGCCGCGCGCGGGCAGCCGGCCGGCGGCGCCGGCAACCCGTTGATGCCCGGCGGACGCGTCCCCGGCGGCGGCTTCGGCGGACCGGGAGGGCGCGGCCGATAGGCCGCACGCCCATGTCGACGGTCATCTCGGTCAAGAACCTCGTCAAGACATACGTCGTCGGCGAGGTGCAGGTGAAGGCGCTGCGCGGCGTCAACCTCGACGTCGAGCGCGGCGAGTTTCTCGCGGTCAGCGGCACCTCCGGGTCCGGGAAGTCGACGTTCATGCACATCCTCGGCTGTCTCGACAAGCCCACGTCCGGCCAGTATCTGCTCGACGGGGAGGACGTATCGCGAATGTCGAAGGACGCGCTCGCGGCCGTGCGCAACAAGAAGATCGGGTTCGTGTTCCAGGGGTTCAATCTGCTGTCGCGGACCTCGGCGCTGGACAACGTCGAGCTGCCGCTTCTCTACGGCAGCGGCGCGATGAAGACGGCCCAGCGGCATCGACGAGCGACCGAGATGCTGGATCTGGTGGGACTGGGCAACCGGGCGGATCATCATCCGAACCAGCTCTCGGGCGGTCAGCAGCAACGGGTCGCGATTGCGCGCGCGCTCATCAACAACCCGTCCATCCTGCTGGCGGACGAGCCGACCGGGAACCTCGACAGCCGGACCAGCATCGAAGTGATGGGGATCTTTCAGCGTCTCAATCAGGAGCGCGGCATCACCGTGGTGCTCATCACGCACGAGATGGACATTGCAGAGTACGGCACGCGCACCGTGACGTTTCGCGACGGACAGGTGGTCGCGGACAAGGCCGTCGCGCGCCGGCGCCAGGCGCAGGACGAGCTCGCGGCATTGCTGCCGGCGGCCGGGGCCGTCTAAGGAGCCGTCATGTCGTTCCTCATGATTCTCCGCATCGCCGTCAAAGCGCTCAACCGCAACAAGATGCGGACGGCGCTGACGATGCTCGGCATGATCATCGGTGTCGCGGCGGTGATCACGATGGTCGCGCTCGGCACCGGTGCGCAGACCTCGATCGAAGCGCAGATCCAGTCGGCAGGGACGAACATGATCATCGTGTCGGCCGGCAACTTCTCGATCGGCGGCGTGCGGCAGGGTCAGGGCAACGCGAGCACGCTGATGCCGGACGATGCGGCCGCGATCGCGCAGATCCCGGGGGTGCAGTACGCCGCCGCCGGCTCGAACGTGCGCGGCCAGATCGTGGCGGGCAACCAGAACTGGAATACGCAGGTGCAGGGCACCGACGTCGACTTCCCGCTGATCCGCTCGTGGCCGGCGAAGGAGGGCGCCTTTTTCACGCCCCAGGACGTGGCGACGGCGTCGAAGGTCGCGGTGCTCGGCAGCGTAGTCCGCGATCAGCTGGTCGCCGCCGACGTGGACCCCGTCGGCCAGGTGATTCGCATCACGAAACAGCCGTTCACGATCGTCGGCGTGATGGCGAGCAAGGGACAGTCGGGCATGGGCCAGGATCAGGACGACACGATCTTCGTGCCCTACACGACGGTGCTCAAGAAGCTGCGCGGCACCACGAACATCCAGCAGGTGACGGTGTCGGCGTCGGCGGCGGGCGACACGGCCCGGGTGGCCGACACCATCGCCACGGCGCTGCGGATGCGACACAAGCTCCAGCCGGGGGACCCCGACGACTTCATGGTCCGCACGATGGAAGAAATGGCGAGCGTCAGGAAGGAAGCGACGCAGACCATGACGGCGCTGCTCGCCAGCATCGCCGGCGTCTCGCTGCTGGTCGGCGGCATCGGGATCATGAACATCATGCTCGTGTCGGTGACCGAGCGGACGCGCGAGATCGGCCTGCGCATGGCGATCGGCGCGCGCGGGCGCGACGTCCTGCTGCAGTTCCTCGTGGAAGCGGTCGTGCTGAGCCTGCTGGGCGGCGGCATCGGGATCGCGCTCGGCTTCGGGCTCGCGCAAGGCGTGACGCTCTGGCAGGGATGGCCGACGGCGGTCTCGGCCAACGCGGTGGCGGTCGCGTTCGGCTTCGCGGCGATGACCGGCGTGTTCTTCGGTTTCTATCCCGCGCGCAAGGCGGCCGCGCTGGATCCCATCGACGCCCTGCGATTCGAATGATGCCGACCCTGCGACCCGTTTTCCTATCCCTCGCGCTCGACGGCCTGGGCAAGAGCCCTCGCGAGGCGATCCACGAAGCCTGCCTCGAGCGCTTCCGGCCGATCATGATGACGACCATGGCCGCGCTGGTCGGCACGCTGCCGATCGCGATGGGCTACGGCGCCGGCGCGGAAACGCGGCGTCCGCTGGGACTGGCCGTCGTCGGCGGCCTGCTCGTCTCGCAGCTCCTGACCCTCTACATCACGCCGGTCTATTACGTGCACATCGAAGGCGCGCGGCTCTGGCTGGCTGGCCGGGGGCGGACCCAGGCCGAACGCACGCGCCGTGATGTCCATGGCGCGCCGGTCGACGCCTCCATCGCTTTGCAGAACATCGAGGAACGCGGACGCGCATAGTGCGTGACACCGGGCCGGGCGCCGGCACGCTCACGACAGCAAAGGAACAGCACACTGTGTCTATTCGATTCGTCATCATCGTCGCGGCCGCCCTCGCCGCATCCGCGTGCGAGAAAACCGCCGGCCAGGCGGCCGGCACGGGCGGTGGCCGCGTCGGTGGACGCGGCCGGGGGGCGGCGGTCTCGACGCAGGTCACCGCCGTCCAGCGGATGTCGGTGCAGCGCGAAGTCGAGCTGTCCGGCACGCTGCTCTCCCCCGACCAGGCCAGGATCAGCAGCGAGGTCGCCGGCATCATTCGCGAAGTGCGCGTGCAGCTCGGGACCGAGGTGAGGGCCGGCGACGTGCTCGTCCGACTCGAACCGCGCGAGCTGCAGTTCGCGCTCGAACGCGCCGAAAGCGCCTTGCGCCAGGTCGAGGCGCAGCTCGGCGTCGATCGCACGCGGGACAACCAGCCGCCGGCAGACGACCAGATCGCGTCGGTGCGGCAGTCGATGGCGAACCGTGACGACGCGCGCGCGGCGTTCGCCCGCGCGGAGGAGCTGAACACGCGGGGCCTGCTGACCAAAGCGGACCGGGACACCGCGGAGACGCGCCTCAAGGTCACGGAAGCCAACTACCAGGCCGCGCTCGACACCATCCACAGCCTGAAAGCCAGCATGCAGGATCGCCGCGCCTCCTACGAGCTGGCGCGGAAGAAACTTTCGGACGCCGTCATCAGGGCCCCCATCGCCGGATCGGTCTCCGAGCGCCTGGTGCAAACCGGCGAATTCATCCGCGAAAATACGCCGGTCGCGACGATCGTGAAGATGTCGCCGCTCAAGCTGAAAACCGCCATTCAGGAAAAAAACGCCAGCCTGATCAAGCCGGGGCAGGCGGTCGAATTCGACGTCGAGGCGTTCCACGACCGGAAGTTCCAGGGCAAGATCGCCTACGTGAGCCCTTCGGTGGACCAGGCGACGCGCACGTTTGCGGTCGAAGCCATAGTGGACAACGCCGATCGCCAGCTGAAGCCGGGGTTCTTCGCGAAGGGCGTCGCGCTGACGAGCGTCGACGAGCAGGTGCTGGCCGTGCCCGAAGATTCGGTGTCCACGCTCGCCGGCGTGTCGACGGTGTACGTGATCGAGAACGGCAAGGCACGGCAGCAGCAGGTCGCGCTCGGTGCCCGCCAGAACAAGCTCGTGGAAGTGACGAGCGGGTTGACGGGGGACGAAATGCTGGCCACCGCCAATCTCAACCAGCTCGCGACGGGCGTGTCGGTGAACATCGGAAAGCCTGGTGAGGGTGCCGGCGGCGCGGCCCCCGCGGACCGATCGGGGCGGGGCGGCCGCCGGGGAGCAGGTCGATGAGCCTTGCAGAAGTCAGCGTCAGGCGTCCCGTGTTCGCGATCATGATGACCCTGGCGCTCATCGTGCTGGGTGCCGTGTCGTACGGGTCGCTCGGCCTCGACCTCATGCCGAAGACCGACGCCGCGGTGGTGTCGGTGCAGGCCAACCTCCCCGGCGCGAGCGCCGAGGAGATCGAGACGCAGATCACCAAGCGCATCGAAGAGGCGGTCAACACCATCAGCGGCATCGACGAGCTGCGCGCCTCGTCCGATCAGGGCAACTCGCGCGTCACGATCAACTTCACGCTGGAGCGCGACATCGAGTCCGCCACCCAGGACGTGCGCGACAAGCTCGCGCAAATCGTCAACCAGTTCCCGCGCGACACGCGCCCGATGCAGATCACGAAGATGGATCCGGACATGCAGCCGATCTTCACCTTCGCCGTCTCCGGGCCGCGCGCGCCGAAGGAGCTGACCGAGATCACCGAGAAGCGCGTCAAGCAGGAGCTCGAGACGGTCAAGGACGTCGGCTCCGTCGGCTACAACGGCGAGCGCAAGCGCGAGATCCAGCTGCTCCTGAACGCCGACCGCCTGAACGCGTACGGACTCACGGTGGATCAGGTCCGCAATGCGATCACGCGGCAGAACGTGGAAATCCCCGGCGGGCAGTTCACCTCGGGCCCGGCCGACGTCGCCGTACGCACGATGGGACGGATCAAGAACGTCGAGGACTTCAACCGGATTGTCATCTCGTACCGCGCCGACGGTTCGGTCATCACGTTCAAGGACGTCGGCCGCGTGCAGGACAGCGTGCAGGAAGTCCGGAGCGCGACGCGGCTGAGCGGCACGCCGGCGGTCGGCGTCATGGTGCGCAAGCAGTCGGGCACGAACACCGTCGAAGTGGTCGATCGCATCCAGCAACGGCTGCAGCGCATCCAGGCCGGGCTGCCGCAGGACATCGAGATCCGGATCGGCAACGACCAGTCGCGCTTCATCCGGCGGTCGTTCGAGGACATCAAGATGCACCTGATCCTCGGCGGCCTGCTCGCCAGCTTCGTCGTCTTCCTGTTCATCCGGAACCTGCGCGTGACGTTCATCGCCGCACTCGCGATCCCGACGTCGATCATCGGCACCTTCACCTTCATGAAGATCGCCGGCTTCACGCTGAACAACATGACGATGCTCGCGCTGTCGCTGGCGACCGGCATCGTCATCGACGATGCGATTGTGGTGCTCGAAAACATCTTCCGTTTCGTCGAGGAAAAGGGCGTCTCGCCGCGGGAAGCGGCGGCCGAGGCGACGAAGGAAATCGGGATGGCCGTCATGGCGACGACGTTTTCGCTCGTCGTCATCTTCGTGCCGGTCGCCTTCATGACCGGACAGATCGGCCGCTACTTCTACAGTTTCGGCCTGACGTCGGCCGCGGCCATCCTGCTGTCGATGTTCGTCTCCTTCACGCTGACCCCTGCGCTCTGCGCGCTGTGGCTCAAGGAGGAAGACACCAAGTCCGACCACTCCACGACCAAGACGTCGGGCTTCTACGCGAAGATCGACGCGCTGTACGGCAAGATGCTCGTCTGGGCGCTGCACCACCGCCCGGCGATGATGGCGATTGCCGGCTTCGTGGCGCTGTCCGCGGCGTTCCTCTACCCGTACGTCGGCAAGGAGCTCGTGCCGGACGACGACCAGGGCGAGTTCAGCGTCATCGTACGCCTGCCGCGCGGCACGAGCTATCAGCGCACCGAGGAGTTCATCAGGCCGATCGAAAAAGAAATCCTCGGCCTGCCGCACCTGCAGCGCGTCATGCAGAACGTGAACTCCGGCTTCGCCAGCTTCAACATCATGATGGTGCCGCTCGAGCAGCGGAAGCTGTCGCAGCAGCAGCTGATGGTGCAGACGCGCCAGATGCTGCGCAAGTATCAGGGTGCCCGGATCAGCGTCTCGGGCGGTACCGACATCTCCGGCGCCTCGTCGGGCGGCCGCGGCGGGGGCGGCGGCGGCGGCGGCTTCAATCGGCTCAACATCCTGATCCAGGGGCCGGACATCGAGCAGCTGCAGCAGTACACGCTGCAGCTGATGGAAAAGATCCGCGAGGTCCCCGGCGTCGTCGACGTCGACACGAACTTCGAGGCCACGCAGCCCGAGCTTCGCATCGGCGTGGACCGCGCGCGCGCGGCCGATCTCGGCGTCAACATCGACACCCTCGCCAACAACCTGCGCACGCTGGTGGGCGGCGAGGAGGTGTCGGAGTTCAAGGACGGCGACGATCAGTTCAAGGTCCTGCTCCGGCTCGACGAGCCGTTCAGGAACTCGGAGACCATGGGCCAGCTGCTCGTGGCCGCCGGCCCCGGCGCAGCCGGGCGGACCGTCAAGGTGAGCGACGTCGCGCAGCTGAAGAACGACGTTGGCCCGGCGTCGATCGACCGCTACAACCGGCAGCGGCAGATTTCGGTGAATGCGAACCTCCAGGGCGTGCCGCTCGGCGAGGCGCTCGCCGCGGCGCGTCTCAAGGTGGACGACCTGCACCTGAAGGCCGGCTACCAGGCCGTGTTCGGCGGCAGCGCGCGCACGCTGGCCGAGGCGTCGAGCAACTTCACCATCGCGTTGGTGCTCGCGGTCATCTTCATCTACATGGTGCTCGCCTCGCAGTTCAACAGCTTCATCCACCCGCTGACGATCATGACCGCGCTTCCCCTCAGCCTGCCCGCCGGCCTGCTGGCGCTGATGGCGTTCGGCATGACGATTAACGTGTACAGCGCCATCGGCCTGATGATGCTGTTCGGGGTCGTCAAGAAGAACTCGATCCTGCAGGTGGACTACACCAACACGCTCCGCGATCAGGGCATGGAGCGGCACGAGGCGCTGATCGTGTCGAACCACGTCCGCCTGCGGCCGATTCTGATGACGACCATCGCCATCGTCGCCGGCATGATCCCGATTGCCTTCGGTAAAGGCGCCGGCGCCGGATCGCGCGCGTCGATGGCGGTCACGATTCTGGGCGGCCAGGTGCTCTGCCTGCTGCTCACGCTCCTCGTGACGCCGGTGGTCTACTCCTACTTCGACGACCTGCGTGAGTGGCGCCCGATGGCGTCGATCAAGCGCCTGAGCGGCAGATCGACGAAAACTCCGACCCCCGCGACGGAACGGCCGTAGCACGATCTCGAAGGGCTGAGGGCTGAGGGCTGAGGGCTGAGGGCTAAGGGCTGAGGGCTGAGGGCTGAGGGCTAGCGCTGAGGCTGAGGGCTCAGCACCCGCCAGCCCTTTGCCCTCAAGCCCTCCACGTGAAGTCCGCCAGCCCCAAACCCTGCGCCTGGCAGTGTTTCAACCTTCGGCAGGCCGAGCCCGTCCAATCGTTTGCACGTGACGGATTTGTGACTCTGACGGCGGTGATGACGCTGAACGGCGGAACCCCGGCGGGAATAGGGCTCGAGCGAGACGTGGCCCTGGCGGCCGGGGGGGATCAGTTCGCCTTCGAACGGCTCTACCGGACGCACGTCTCTCGCATTCACAGCCTGACGCGGCGGATGCTCAGCGCGCAGGAGGCCGACGAGGTCACTCAGGACATTTTTGTGCGGACCTGGCAGAAGCTGGGCCAGTTTCGAGGCGAGTCGGCGTTCTCGACCTGGCTCCACCGCCTCGCGGTCAACGTCGTGATCGAGCGGCGGCGATCCTATGCCATCCGGCGGGAGCGCATGTCGGACGACCCGTTCGCCCTCGACCTGCTGACGGTGGAACCGGCGCGGGCGGATCTGACGATCGATTTCGACAGCGCGATCGATCGGCTGCCGCCGGGGGCACGGGAGATTTTCGTGCTGCACGACGTCGAGGGTTACAAGCACCGGGAGATCGCGGCCCTGCTCGATATCGCCACCGGCACGTCGAAGCGCCAACTGCACAGGGCGCGCATGTTGTTGCGGCAACATCTTTCAGGGGAATGATCGTGCACGAGGAATGGACGGACCAGCTTTCGGATTATCTCGACGGCGAGCTGTCCGCCGACGAACGCCACGTCGTGGAGGCGCACCTCCGGGTCTGCGTGTCGTGCGCGGCGGTGCTCAACGACCTGACGCGCGTCGTGACGCGCGCGGCGTCCGCGGAGGCGTGCCCTCCGCAGACCGACCTGTGGGCCGGCATCGCCGACCGCATCGAGCGTGGCGTCGTTCCCGCGGCGTCGCGCGTCACGCCGTTCGTGCGGCGCGACGCCAGGCGCGTCGCGTTCACACTGCCCCAGCTCGCCGCGGCGGCCGCGCTGCTGATGGCGGTGTCGGGCGCCGCGGCGTGGCAGATGGCCGCGCGGACGGGCAGGCGTGAAGGCCTGCGCTACGGGAGCGCGGGCACGGCCGCCAACGGACCGTCGAGCGTCGCCGCAGACGGGTCTCCCAACGCCGCGCGGCCCTTCAGGGCTGCCGACGCGGATGGCGCGAGCCGTGCGCCGTCCACTGGCGCCGCGGACTTCGCGCGCGCCGAAAACATCAGCATGGCCGACGCGCAGTACGACGCGGCGGTGGCCGACCTCGAGAAGGCGCTGAAAGCGGGACGCGGCCGCCTCGACGCGTCCACCATCGCCATCGTGGAGCACAACCTGCAGATCATCGACCGGGCGATCGATCAGGCGCGGGAAGCGCTCGCCGGCGATCCGGCCAACAGCTACTTGAGCGGCCATCTGGTGGACGCGCGGCGGCGCAAACTGGATCTGCTTCGCCGGGCGACCGCGCTGGCGACGGACACCGACTAAGACCAAGGACGAACGACTATGACAGCCACTCTGGTATCCACTCTCCTCCTGGCGGTGATGGGGCTCACGCCAACCGACCAGACGGTGCCGGTCGCGAAAGGCACGAAGCTCGACGTCAACAATTTCGCCGGCGACGTGAACGTCAAGGTGTGGGACAAGGACGCCGTGCGCGTCGAGGTCAACAACTCCGACCGCGAGACGGTCGACATCAAGCCGGGCGACCAGACGCTGACGATCCGGTCGCGCTCTCTGCGCGGCGGCCGTCCGCGCTCGCTGGATTACACCCTCAGCGTCCCGTCGTGGATGGCCGTGGCCGTGGCCGGCACCTACGCGGACGTGAATCTGGAAGGCGTCGGCGCCGACGTGAGCGTCGAGACGACGCACGGCGACATCAAGGTGCGCGGCGGCTCCGGCTTCGTCTCGCTGAAGTCGGTGCAGGGCGAGATCACGCTCGAGAAGGCCAGGGGGCGCGTCGAAGTCCGCGCGGTCAACGAGAGCATCCATCTCGCGGACATCAACGGCGATCTGTCGGCGGAATCGACCAACGGCAGCATCATCCTGGACCGGATCGACTCGGGCAACGTGGACCTCTACACCGTCAACGGCAACATCTCCTACGACGGCGCCCTCAAGGACAAAGGGCTGTATCGGCTGACGACGCACAACGGGCTCATCGCGATGCCCATCGCCGACAAGGCCAACGCCATGCTGACCGTGCGGACCTACAACGGCGGCTTCCGGTCGACCTTTCCGATTGGCGACCCGGACAAGCGCAACAAGCGCTTCACGGTGACGCTGGGCAACGGCAGCGCGCACGTCGAACTCGAGTCGTTCGGCGGCACGATCTCGCTGCGCCGGCCTGGCGATCCGCGGCCGGAGACCGAGCGCAAACGCCGATCCGGCGACAAGGACAAGGACAGGGACAAAGGGAACCACGCGGCGTTCATCATCGACCATGTGGCGATCGAGGCAGACGTGGCGCGCGCGATGGCCGAGGTGCAACCCGAGATCGACCGTGTGGTTGACGAAGCGATGCGCGAGGCGGGTCCGGAGATCGA
>JAYVYV010000406.1:0-2993 GCA_043783985.1 Acidobacteriota bacterium
CATCTCGCGGCGCTCTACGGAGGCTCCGGGGGGACGCTCCTCCCCGTGCCGATGATGAACATCCTGAACGGCGGCGCCCACGCCGACAGCAGCGTGGACGTCCAGGAGTTCATGGTCATGCCGGTCGGCGCCTCTTCGTTCGGCGAGGCCGTCCGCGCGGGGGCGGAGGTGTTCCACACGCTGCGCGGCATCCTGAAGAAAAAAGGACACTCGACAGGCGTCGGCGACGAAGGCGGATTCGCGCCGAGCCTCTCGTCGAACCGGGAGGCCGTCGACGTCGTCCTCGAGGCGGTCGTGCAGGCCGGCTACGCGCCTGGCGCGAACATGTTCATCGCGCTCGACGTGGCGTCGAGCGAGCTGTGGGACGATGCGGCGAAACATTACGAATTCAAGAAGTCCCGCGACAAGGCGCGCACGGCCGACGAGATGGTCGCCATGTACGAAGACTGGGTGCGGCAATATCCGATCATCTCGATCGAAGACGGACTGGCGGAAGGCGACTGGGAGGGCTGGAAGACGCTCACGAAGGCGCTGGGCGATCGCGTGCAGCTCGTGGGGGACGACATCTTCGTCACGAACCCCGAGATCATCGCGCGCGGAATCCGGGAGGGGGTCGGCAACGCGCTGCTGGTGAAGCTCAATCAGATCGGCACCGTCAGCGAGACGCTCGACGCCGTCGCGATGGCCCGCGATGCCGGCTACAACAGCGTCATTTCCCACCGATCCGGAGAGACGGAAGACACCACGATTGCCGACCTGGCGGTGGCGACGAACGCCGGGCAGATCAAGACGGGATCCGCCAGCCGGACGGACCGCATCGCGAAGTACAACCAGCTGCTGCGGATCGAGGAAGAGCTCGGCACCGCGGGCCGCTACGCGGGCAAGAGCGCGGTCAGGCAGCTGACGTAGGCGATGCCGACTCCGACGCGACCTCTCGTCCTCGTCGTCCTCGACGGGTGGGGCATCCGCGCCGACCCGAAGAACAACGCCATCGCCATGGCCCGGACGCCCGTGTACGACGCCATGGTCGCCCGCTACCCGCACGCCCAGCTCGTGGCGTCGGGCGAGGCCGTTGGTCTGCCCGCGGGCCAGATGGGAAACTCCGAAGTCGGGCACATGAACATGGGCGCCGGCAGGGTGGTGTACCAGGACCTCACCCGGATCGACAAGAGCATCAGGGACGGGGAACTGTTCGAGAGTGCCACGCTGGCCGCTTCGATGGATCGATGCACGGCGGACCGGCACGCGCTGCATTTCGTCGGCCTGGTCTCCGACGGCGGGGTCCACAGCCACCAGCGGCACCTGCACGCCCTGTTGCAGATGGCCGCACGCCGCGGTGTCGCGCGCGTGTTCGTCCACGTGATCACGGACGGACGCGACGCCTCGCCGGCCGGCGCGGCGAAGTACATCCCGGAGCTCGAGGCCGTCATGCAGTCCGCGGGCGTCGGTCGTGTCGCCACGATCGTCGGCCGCTACTACGCCATGGATCGCGACAAGCGCTGGGAGCGGATCAAGCTCGCCTACGACGCGATGATCGGCGGTCGGGCGGAGACCACATCGACCACGGCGCTGGCTCCAGTCCAGGCGTCGCACGCCTCGGGGGTCACCGACGAGTTCGTCAGACCCATCGTGATCGTGGCGCCGGACGGCCAGCCGATCGGGCCCATTCGGGACGGTGATTCCGTCATGTTCTTCAACTTCCGGGCGGATCGTGCGCGGCAGCTGACCCGCGCCCTCGCGCTCGACGACTTCGACGGATTCGACCGCCCGGGGCGCCCGCGCCTCCACTACACGACGATGACCGTGTACGACCGCACGTTCAACCTGCCGGTCGTGTTCACGCCCCAGACCTTCAGCGGCAACCTCGCGGACGTGCTGGCCGAGCATGCCCGGACGAATCTCCGGCTGGCGGAGACCGAGAAGTACGCGCACGTGACGTATTTCTTCAACTGCGGCCGCGAGGAGCCCTATCCCGGTGAAGATCGCATCCTGGTGCCGTCCCAGAAGGTCGCGACCTACGACTTGAAGCCCGAGATGAGCGCGCCGGGGATCGCCGACGCCCTGGTCGCCGATGTCACGGCCCGCCGGCACGACGTGATCATCTGCAACTTCGCGAACGCCGACATGGTCGGCCACACGGGCGACGTGGCCGCGACAATCTCCGCCGTCGAGACCCTCGACGGATGCCTCGGCCGCCTGCTCGCGGCGCTCAAGAGGGCGGATGCGCGCGCGATCGTCACCGCGGACCACGGCAACGCGGAGCAGCTCTGGGACGACGAACTGAAGGCGCCGCACACCGCGCACACGTCCAACCCGGTTCCGGTGATTCTGTGCGCGGAGGATCTCGTGGGACGCCGGCTGCGCGACGGGTCGCTCCGCGACGTCGCGCCGACGCTGCTGGGCCTGCTCGGAGTGCCGCTGTCGCCGGAGATGACCGGCAGCAGCCTGCTCGACTGACGAACGAGGGAGCCCCAAAACGACGACGGGCCGCACGGCACTGAGTGCCGGCGGCCCGTTCATGTGAGGTGCGCCCCGCACGGAGGCGGGGCCGGAAATTATTCGACTTCTTTTTCCTGCGTTTCGTCCGCGGCAATCCGCAGCGATCGGAGGAACCGCTTGTCGTTGGCGCTGATCTCGAAGTTGCGGCGATCGGCCGCACGCGCCGCTTTCTGGGGCGCCGGACCAATCTTCGCCAGCGCGCCCGGCTTCGCCCGGTTCATAAATCCGATTACGGCCTCGAGCGTCACCTTCATCTCGAAACCAGCCGCCCGTGCCCGTTCGCGGCACGCTTCGATCCGCGGATCTTCCGCGACGGCGGCAGCAATGGCGTCGGATAGCTCGCGGGCCAACCGGTTCACCACGTCATCCATTCGGGACCTCCTCACCGCCGCCGGAGCTGGGGAACCGGAAGCGTCTGCCGATCCGATCCCTCACAGGCGTTCAGCAGCCGCTGGGCCTGTTCGGAGATCCGGCTGCAGCCAGGGACCGGCGGC
>JAYVYV010000407.1:0-7644 GCA_043783985.1 Acidobacteriota bacterium
AGCCGGAAACGATCGATGCGCCTGGCGCCATCGATGCCGACGCGGTGAAGGGCCACGTCGTCTTCGACCAGGTCAGCTTTTCCTACCCGGACGGCACGCCGGTGCTGTACGACATCGGCTTTGAGGCCACGCCAGGACAGATGATTGCCGTCGTCGGCCTCACGGGCGCCGGCAAGACGACGCTGGTCAGCCTGATCCCTCGTTTCTATGACCCGACGTCCGGACGCGTGCTCATCGACGGCGTGGATGTCCGCCAGTACCGGATCCGGTCGCTGCGCGAGAAGATCGCCATCGTCCCGCAGGACGCGGTTCTCTTCTCCGGCACCATCGCTGACAACCTGCGATACGGCAAGACCGATGCGACGCAGGAAGAGTTGGAGTCCGCCGCCAGAGCGGCGCACGCGCACGACTTCGTGTCCCGCCTGCCGAAGGGCTACGACACGCTGATTGCCGAAGCCGGCGGCGGGCTGTCCGGCGGCGAGCGGCAGCGGCTCAGCGTGGCGCGGGCCGTGTTGAAGGATGCGCCGATCCTGATCCTCGACGAGCCGACCTCGTCGCTCGATTCGATCTCGGAGGAGATCGTCTTCGCGGCGCTCCGGCGCCTGCGCGCCGGCCGCACGACGATCGTCATCGCGCACCGGCTGTCCACCGTCCGCGACGCCGACCGCATCCTCGTGCTCGACGGCGGCGAGATCGCCGCGCAGGGACGGCACGAGGAGCTGCTGACCTCCAGCCAGCTGTACCGCCGGATGTGCGCGCGGCTGTCCGTGGGCAAGTCGCTCGACGAACCCGAAAGCGTCGACGAACTGATCGAGGCGGCGAAGCGATGACGACGACCGCCCTGTCGTTCGACGCTCGTGGTTCGTGGATCGTCGTTCACGGCGCAACGCCGAACGCCGAACGCCAAACGCCGAACGCCGAACCCCGAACGCCGAACGCCGAACCCCGAACGCCGAACCCCGAACGACGAACGCCGAACCCCGAACGACGAACGACGAACGCCGAACGCCGAACGTCGCGATGAGGATCCTGTTTGCCGGCATCATCGCCCGCTACCCGTTCGGCGGCGTCACGTGGTGCTCGCTGATGTACCTGCTCGGCCTGCGCGCGCTCGGACACGACGTGTTCTACATCGAGGACACGGGCGAATGCGTCTACGATCCGATCCTGAACACGCGCGCCACCGATCCGGTCTACGGCACCACCTACATCCACGATGCGCTCGGACCGCACGGGCTCGGCGATCGATGGTCGTTCGTGAACTACGACGGCGGCTATCACGGCCGCAGCGCGGACGACGTGCGGCGGTTCGCCGCCGGCGCCGACCTCTTCATCAACCTGTCCGGCGGATCCTGGTTCTGGCGTGACGAGTACGCCCGAATTCCGCACAAAGTGTTCATCGACTCCGACCCGGCGTTCACGCAGCTCGCGATCGCGAAAGCCGAGCCGTGGTACGTCGAGTTCTTCCAGCGCTTCGACCGGCTGTTCACGTTCGGCTCGAACATCGGGACGCCCGCCTCCCCGGTGCCGACGGGCGACTTTCTGTGGCACAAGACGTGGCAGCCGATCACGATGGACGACTGGCGGACCGACGCGTCGCCGCGCGACCGCTTCACGTCCGTGATGACGTGGCAGATTGAGAGCTTCACCGACGTGGGCGGCAACAAGGACCAGGAGTTCGTGAAATTCATCGAGCTGCCGTCGCGCACGCCGCAGCTTTTCGAGCTCGCGATCAACGGCCCGCAGCAGCTGTTGCGGCGATTCGGGTGGGACACGGTCGACGCGATGCAGGTGTCGCGCACGCCGGCCGAGTACCGCACCTTCGTCCAGGGGTCGAAGGCGGAGTTCGGCGTCGCCAAGCACACCTACGTCGCCACCCGGTCGGGGTGGTTCAGCGATCGCACCGAGTGCTATCTCGCGGCGGGGCGGCCCGCGCTCGTGCAGGACACCGGGTGGACCGCTCACCTGCCGTCCGGGGACGGCCTGCTCGCCTTCTCGAACGTGGACGAGGCGATCGCGGGCGTCGAACGGATCAACGGCGACTACGATCGCCACTCCCGGCAGGCGGTCGAGATCGCGCGCGCGCATTTCGACGCGCGCGTGGTGCTGCCGGCCTTCCTGGAGGCCGCGACGCGATGAGGATCGCGCACATCGCGCCGGTCGCCACGACGATTCCGCCCCCCAAATCGGGCTCGGTGGAGACGATGACGTCGCTTCTCACCGAGGGGCTCGTCGCGCGCGGTTTCGACGTCACGCTCTTTGCCACCGCCGATTCGAAGACGACGGCCAGGCTGCACGCGATCTACCCCCACGGCTACTGGCACGACGAGCACATGTGGCCCTGGGAGCTGTACGAGATGCTGAACCTCGCCGCCGCGGTCGAGCGCGCGTCCGAGTTCGACATCATCCATTACGAGGCGGCGTACTATCCGATGTCGCTCGCCTTCTCGCGCCTCTCGCCCACGCCGATCGTCCAGACCCTGCACCACTCGCCGAGCGCGGCGGAGGTGCGGTTGTGGTGTCGGTATCCCGACGCGCCGTTCGTCGCGATCTCGAAGGAGCAGGCCCGCCTCCTCGGCGGCCTCAACGTCGTCGACACCGTACTGCACGGCATCGACACCGATAATTTCTCGTTCCAGGAAACGCCCGAGGATTACCTGCTGTTCCTCGGCCGGTTCACGGACGGGAAAGGGCCGCTGCAGGCGATCGAGATCGCCAAGCGGATCGGGATGACGTTGATTCTCGCCGCGGCCGAAGACGACTATTATCGCGAGCGGGTGGCGCCGCACGTCGACGGGCGCCACGTGATCTACTTCGGCGAGGCCGATTTTCAGGCGAAGGTGAAGCTGTACGGCGGAGCGCGCGCGCTGCTCTACCCGATCCAGGCGCGCGAGCCGTTCGGGCTCGTCCTGGCGGAGGCGATGGCGTGCGGCACGCCGGTGGCCGCGCTCGATCGCGGCGCGGTCCGCGAAGTCGTGGACGACGGGGTCACCGGGCTCATCTTCAACGACCTCGAAGAGATGATCCTCGGGCTGCCGCGCGTGCTCGATCTCGACCGCCGTCGCGTCCACGAGCGCGCCGTCTCCCGTTTCGGCACCCGGCGGATGGTCGACGAGTACATCGCCGTCTACACCAGGATCGTGGAGGCCCATCGTGCCCGACGCTAGCGCCGCGCTCCCCCTTGCCGGCCGCACGGTCCTCGGCATCTTCGCCCACCCCGACGACGAGTCGCTGGCCTGCGGCGGGACGCTGGCGCGGCTGGCCGACGCCGGCTGCCGCGTCGTCGTCGTGTGCGCGTCGCATGGCGAGGCGGGATCGATCAGCGATCCGGCGCTCGTGCCAGACGGCGACCTGGGGCGCGTCCGCGTCCTCGAGCTGAGCGAGGCCGCCGCCGTCCTCGGCGTCGCGGAGGTGATCGTGCTCGACCATCCGGACGGCGATCTCCGCTGGCACCACGTCGCGGAGCTGCACGCCGAAATCGTCGCGCTCATCCAGCGCTACCGGCCGGACGCCGTCATCACGTTCGCCGAAGACGGGCTCTACTGGCATCTCGATCACATCGGCGTGCACGAGCGGACCTACACCGCGGTCTTGTCGTTCGGCGCCGACGCGCCGCCGCTCTACTACGTGACGATGCAGCGCGGCATGATGCGCGAGGTGGTGGAGGCTGCGCACGCCAAGGGCGGCGCGCCGCCCGATTCCAGCTTCTGGGGGATCGCGCCCGACGCGTTCGGCGACGGCGCGAATCCGCCCACCTTCGTCATCGACGTGCGCGACTGGGCCGTGCGCAAGCTCGCCGCGCTGCGTTGCCACCGCACACAGATGGGCCCCAACAACCCGATGGCCTGGATCGACGAAGACGAGGCGCGGCGCTGGCTCGGCGCCGAGCAGTTCCAGCGCGCGCCGCTCGACGCGACCGGCGACGCGATGCTCGAGCATCTCGGCGACATCACACATGCTGATTGAGACGCTCGACGTGCTTCGCTGCCCGTACTGCGGCGGACGCCTGTCGCTCATCGACTCGGTGTTCCACCGCACCACCGCCGACGAGATCCTCGACGGCATTCTCGGCTGCCACTGCTGCATCTTTCCGCTCGTCGACGGCATTCCGGTGCTGCACGTGCTGCCGGTCGCCACCGTCGCACGCGATCACATGCAGGCCGGACGGCCGGAGCTGGCGCGGCGCGCGATGTTCGGCCTGGACGACGAGCGCCAGGCCGAGGCGTTCGACGCGGTGGCTTCGTCCGACGCGGCTACCTATCGCGACACCGTCGAGGCGCTGGGGCCGAACTTCGAGGGCGGCTATTTCCTGTATCGCTTCTCAGACCCGACCTACATCGTCGCGCAGGCTGTGGCGCGCGCGGTGGGCGCGACGGTGCTCCGCGGCACGCGCCGCGCGATCGACATCTGCGGCGGATCGGGGCATGTGACGCGGACGCTGCTCGACCTGTCGGACCAGCCGCCGGTGCTGGCTGACCTCTATTTCGCGAAAGTATGGCTGGCGCGCAGGTTCACCGCGCCGGGATGCGAGCCGGTGTGCTGCGATGGCAACGCGCCGATGCCGTTCGCGCGCGGCGCGTTCGGTTTCGCCATGTGCACCGACGCGTTCATGTACATCTGGACGAAGCGCCAGTTCGTCGGCGAGATGGAGCGGCTCGTGGACGACCCGCAGCAGCCGGGCGCCGTGCTGATCGGCCACACGCACAACGAACGCACCTGGAGCCCGTCGCACGGACAGCCGCTGTCGCCCGAAGGCTACGCCGATCTCTTCGAGACGTTCGAGCCGCGCCTGTTCGCCGAGGGGCAGCTGTTCGCGGACGTCGTCGCCGGCGGACCCCTGGATCTGGCGAGGCGAGACGGCCCGGAGACGCTCGACCAGAGCCCGGCGCTGACGATCATCGCCAGTCGCGCACCGGACGTGTTCGCGCGGCATCCGCTCACCCAGCCGCGTGTCGCGGGGGGCGAGCTGCGGATCAACCCCCTCTACGCGCTGGAGCCGGATGGCGACCGCATCCGCCTACGTCTCTCGTTCCCGAACGAGGAATACGCCGACGAGTACGGCGCCTGCCGCCAGTACCTGCCCGAGACACTGACCCTCGAGCGTCCGTCGATCGACGCCATCGCCGCCGGCCGGATCTCCGGCGAGCTGATCGAGCTGCTTCGTCGAAAAGTGGTCGTGGATCTGCCGAAGCGCTATTACTAGTTCTTTGCGGCCTTTGCGTGCTCTGCGTTCCAAACCACCGCTGGTAGTTATTCAACGGGGACAATCCACCCGCGAACCGCGACGCGGCCGGCCGATGCGGGCAGCGAGGACTGGACGATTTCTCGGGTGGTCTGAAACACGGCGGCTCTAAGGTTGCGAGGGATGGAACGCCGGTTGTCGGGCGAGCGCCGCAACAAGGACCAGCGCCACCGCGCCGCACGAGACGAATCCCACCCGCACGCCGAAGAGCTGCGTCAGCGCGCCGACCAGCAGCGGCCCGACCATGTCACCGAATTCCTTGAACGACTGCGCGGCGCCAATGCTGGCGCCAAGCCGCGACGGAGGCGCCGAGGCGCTGACCAGGGCATCGCTGTTCGTCCAGACGGTCCCGATCCCCATGCCTGCGGCGATCACCATCGCGATCAACGCCCAACCCGATACGAACGTGACCGCCATGATGCTCAGCGCGGCGGTCAGCAGTCCGAGCAGCACCGTCGTGCGCATCGCGTAGCGATCGGCCAGGGCGCCGGCGGCGGGCTGGATCAGCAGGTACGCCGCCGTGGCGGCGCTCACCACCATGCCCGATCGGGTGGTCGAATAGCCGATTCCGTGCGCGTATACCGGCAGGAATCCGAACAGGATCCCCACCAGGAACATGTTGATGACGATCACCGCGTAGATCGGCAGCAGACGAGGATCGCGAAAGACCAGCAGCGCTTCGCGAAGCGAGACTTCCTCGTCATCGTCGGCGCGTCCCCTGGGAGGGTTCGGCAGGAACATGCTCGCGACCAACGCGATCAGGCCGAGCGACGCTGACACGATGAAGATCATGGCGAACCCGTATCGATTCGCCAGCAACCCGCCGGCCGCCGGCGCAATCACGTAGCCACCGCCCTTGACGGCGTTGTAGACGCCAAAGGCCCGGCCGCGCGCCGTGTCGAAATATCGGGCGACCAGACTGATCGACACCGTCGACAGCGCCGCGGCGCCGAGCCCCTGGACGAACCGGACCAGCAGCAGGAGCCTGGGACTGACGACCAGGAACAGGAGCGATCCGAGGATGAACACGACCAGGCCGGCCAGCAGCACGGATTTCATGCCGCGCCGATCCGCGACCATTCCGGCGGCAGGCTTCGCGAACAGCTCGGCGAAATCGTAGACGGCAATGAGCAGGCCTATCGTGAACGCGCCGGCGCCGACCGTTTCCGCGTACGCCGGCAGGTTCGTCGCCACCACGTGCGCCCCGAACGACGTGACGAAACCGGACAGGGCCAGGATCGCGAGAAGCGCGCTCCGATTGTTCACCGGCCGACCGGCCCTCGTGTCTGCGTCATCGCTGGCTCTAATCTAACGCGGTTGCAGTCGTGCGACGCGACTGGAGTATGATGTGCCGCCGTTTGACGCCACCCATGAGTCGGTCCACTCCAGTCAGCCTGCGAATCGCCCGGCGCTCCGCCCGCGAACACTTCACCGATCCCGCCAGACGCCGTGGCCTGCTGGTCGCCTTCGAGGGGCCTGACGGTTCGGGCAAAACGACGCAGCGAAAGCTGTTCAAGACGTGGCTGAAATCCGAGGGCTACGACGTCGTCACGACGAAGTGGAACTCGTCGGATCTGATCAAACCGATTATCAGGAGCCGGAAGGCGCTCCGCGCGCTGAGCCCGGAAGAGTTCTCGCTGCTGCACGGCGCCGACTTCCGCCACCGTGTCGAGCAGGTGATCCTGCCGGCGCTGTGGGACGGCAAGCTGGTGATCGCCGATCGGTTCCTCTTCACCGGCCTGGCGCGCGACGTGGCCCGCGGGCTCGATCTCGACTGGGTGCTCAAGCTGTACGAGCCGCTGCTCTGGCCCGATCTCGTCTTCTATTTCGCGGTCTCGCCGGTCACGTCCGGCAAGCGCGTCACGGCGATGCGCACGCCGAACTTCTACGAGGCCGGGCAGGACGTCACGCAGGTGGACGATCCGGTCGAGAGCTACCAGCGGTTCATCGCGCGCGTCATCCGCGAATACGAATCGCTGGCGCTCATCTTCAACATGATCACGGTGGACGCGGAGCAGTCGATCGGCGACCAGCATCACCTGATCCGACAGCTGTTCCTCGATGGACAACAGCGGGCGTGGTCGGACTGGAATGCGGACGCGGTCGCCGAATGGCTGGCGATCAAGGGCAACGGATCCGGCCGATGACGAAAACAAAAGCCGGAGCGCGGAAGGCCGAGCTGATCGCGGTCGACGGCGTGGACCCGAGCGCCATCCTGGCGGAGGCGCGCGCCGCGCTCGGGTCGGGGTCGCGCGGCGGCATCAGCAAGTGGGACGCGTCCGGCGTCTTCCAGGAGCTGGCGGTCGCCGACGAGGCGGCCGGCGCGCCGTCGGCGCGCACCCTGCTGCTGCTCTACGCCGCCGATCTCGCGTTCCGCCTGCGCTGGCAGATCCGGCCCGCCC
>JAYVYV010000408.1:0-2986 GCA_043783985.1 Acidobacteriota bacterium
AACGATGACCTTGAATCTCATCCGACCTCCTAAAAGCAATTTCCTCTGTGGAACCATCCCGGAGCCGCACAATGTCTGAAACCATCGCGGACCGGGATAGGTTAAGTATCTCTACCGCAGGGTGTTGGTGTAAAGGCGGAAGGCCGCCAAATGGGCACACAACGAGGCGTGAATCCAACAGGTTGGATTCACGTTTCGCGTGAATACGCTATTCGGCACAGAGGCGGGCCAGAAGATCCAGGTCCATGGCCTGAAGCGAGGAGATCGTGAGATCCGCGATCAGCTCGTCTGCGCGATACGTGTTGGTGACGGCCACCGTGCGCAGTCCTGCCGCGCGCGCCGATTCGAGCCCCCAGCGCGAGTCCTCGATCGCGACGCACTCCGCCGCGTGGAGGCGATCCGGAAAGGCCGGCGCGAGCTGCGCCAAGGCGCGCAGGTACGGATCCGGGGCGGGCTTGCTGACGGCCGTGTCCTCGGCGGCGACAATGGCGGTGAAGCACGCGAGCAGATGCTCGCGCGCCAGCACGCGGCGGATTTCCTCGCCGCGCGCGCCCGACGCGATGGCGACCGGCATCGCGGCGGCGGCGCGGCGGATCGCGTCGGCGGCGCCGGGAAACAGCACCGACACGTCGCGCTCAAGCGCCTCGATCCGCACCGCTTTGCGCGCCACGAGATCCGCGATTTGCGCGCCGCTCCACCTCGCGCCGTGGTGCCCGCCGATCGCCTCGAACGCGCCCACATCGTCGAAGCCGAGGTACCGCGCGTAGTAGTCGGCCTCGGTCAGCGCAACGCCTTCCTCCGCGAGCACGTCACGGTAGCCGCGGAAGTGGAGCGGCTCGCTGTCCGCGATGACGCCGTCGAAGTCGAACACAATCGCGCGGAGAGACATGAACGAATTCCGAATCCAGAATGCAGGATTATTCAGATTTGTGAATTCTGACGCGTTCGCCGGCGCGGATTGGAATCTTGAGCCGGTTTTCCGGCGGCGGGTACGGGCACTCGTAGGTGGGGTTGTAGTAGCAGTACGGGATATACGCGCGGTTGAAGTCGACCTCGTAGATGCCCGTCCCGTTGCGCACGAGATCCATGAACCGTCCGGCCGCGTACGTTTCGGTGCCGCTGGTGAGATCGCTGAACGCCACGAAGAGCGAACCTGGATCGGTGCCTACCTCGTTGAACGCGCTCAGCTTCATCGGCTGCCCCTTGAGCGTGAACTCCAGCGAGCCCACACGCCGCATCTTCCGGTTCGCGCCGGTCGACGTCGGCATCTCGACGATGGTCTTGTCGTCGATCGGCTTAAGGACGCCCGGCGCATCGTAGTCGGGGTCGATGGGAAAGTAGCCCAGCGGCAGAAATTCCGCGTGCCGGGCTCTGGGAATCGGATCGTCGCCGGCGGCAAACGCGGCATCCTTCGCGGCGCGCTCCGCCGCGATCTTGCCGACGTAGTCCCTCGGTTCCGGCGGCGGCGTGCTCCGGCACGACGCCATCAGGAAGGCCGCCGCCAGGAGGGCGGGCAAGGCAGGTGGACCGGGTCGGCCCGGTAGGTCAGACGCCACGGTTCTGCGCTTTGTCATCCTCACCCGCTCCACCCGCTCCACCCGCCCCAGCTGACTCACTCGACCGGCCCGCCCCCTCTGACCCCTGCCCTACGCGAGCGGATAGCCCCCGCGCTCCACCGTTGCATCGGCGAGGCGCCGCCGCGCGGCGACGGTGTTAATCGGCGCGACCTTCAGCAGGCGGCGCAGGGCGGCGAGCATCGTGCGGAGCGTGTCGCCGTCGACCGTCGCGGCCAGCGCCTGGCGCGCGGAGGCGTCGATTCGCATCGCCGCGTCGTTGACGAACACCCGCGCCGCGTCGACGTGCAGCGCCGCGCGGGATCCGTCCGCCGCCGAGGCCGCCTGCGCCCGCAGCGCCGCGCTCTCGGCGCTGAAGACGTCGATCGCGATGTCGGCGAGGTGCATCAGCACTTCCTGCTCGTCGGTGAGCTTCGTGCCGAACGTCTGCATCGCCAGGCCGAACACCATCAGCGCCGTCTTTTTGAACGACGCGATCGCGCGGAGCTCGTCGGCCAGCACGCCGTCGCCGTCGCCGGCCGAGGGCATCGACGGCGGTCCGAGCAGCTCGTCCTGCAGCGCTTTGGCGGCCAGAATCAGCGGCAGGTCGCCCTTGACCGCGCGACGAATCAGCATGCCCGGGATCAGCAGGCGGTTGATCTCGTTCGTGCCCTCGAAGATGCGGTTCACGCGCGCGTCGCGGAAATGCCGCTCGGCGGGGTAGTCGTGGACGTAGCCGTTGCCGCCGTGAATCTGGATGTTCTCGTCGAGCACGTAGTTGAGCGTCTCGCTGCCGGCGACCTTGGCGATCGACGCCTCGACGGCGTACTCCTCGAACGCGGCGAGCGCCGCGGATCCGTCGGTCGCCTCGTGCGGCGTGGCCGCGATGCGCGCGTCCACGAGGCCGGCCGTGCGGTAGAGCAGGCTCTCGATCGCGTAGGTGCGCACGACCATTTCGCCGATCTTGTGTTTGATGGCTCCGAAGGAGGCGATCGCCTGGCCGAACTGCCGCCGCGTCGCGGCGTATTTCGCACTCTCGGCGATCGCGCCGATCGCGCCCCCGCCACACATCGCGCCCAGCTTGAAGCGCGCGAAGTTCAGGACGTTGAACGCGACCTTGTGGCCCTTGCCGACTTCCGACAGCACGTTTTCCGCCGGCACCTTCACGTCCTGGAAAATCAGCGCCGTCGTCGATGAGCCGTGGAGGCCCATCTTGTGCTCTTCCTTGCCGCTCTTGACGCCCCACTCGCGCTCGACGAGGAGCGCGGTGAACTGATCGCCGTCCACCTTGCAGAAGATGACGAACAGGTCGGCGAAGCCGCCGTTGGTGATCCACATCTTCTCGCCATTCAGCAGGAAGCTGCCGTCCGCCTGGCGCGTGGCCTTCGTCCGCGCCCCGAGCGCATCGGATCCGGATCCGCTCTCGCTCAGCG
>JAYVYV010000409.1:0-2966 GCA_043783985.1 Acidobacteriota bacterium
GCCATGATCGATTGGTGGGATTGGGCTCCTACCGCCCGCTTTATTCACTCGGCCGCCATCGAGCGGCTACGACAGCGCACCTCTCATGGTCAGACCTGACATCGCAGCGAGGAAGATTGCCCGCGCATCGGCGTGGATCAACGACGCCGATGCGATCCTTTCACGGCCGGTGGATGCATTCGTCACGGATGCCAGAGAGCGCGATCTGGCCGCCTTCTACCTGTTGCTGGCGATTCAGGAGTGCATCGACCTCGCGGCGCACTGGGTCGCCGATGCGGGCTGGACGGCGCCAGACGATGCGGCGTCGACGTTCGATGTCCTGGCCGACCGCCAGGTAATCGATCGTGACGTCGCGGCTGCACTCCGTGATGCGACCGGTCTAAGAAATCGAATCGCGCACGGCTATGCCATGCTGGATTACCGTCGAATCCACTCGGAATCACAACAGGGAATCCAGGCGCTGCGGCTGTTCTTGACGGCGGTCGCGGCGGCGGCCGGTCTGTAGCGCGTCGCGGTCCGGCTAAAGCCGGACACTACCCACACCGACCCGACCCACCTGCCTTCTCTAGACTCCCGCCGCCATGTACTTCTTGATCGCCGCCACCGCGCGGTCGATGTCGGCGTGGGTGTTGTAGAAGTGCGGAGAGAGCCGGATGCCGGGGCGATCCTGGCCGCCGCGCGTCGCGCAGCCGATGTGGTCCTGCTGGTAGAGCGCCGCCGACAGCTTGCGGATGTCGAGGTTGCCCGGAAGGAACGACACCACCGCGACGCCGCGCGACGGATCCGGGCTGGTCCAGATCTTCACGCCGTCGATCGTCCTCAACCCGGCCATCAGATTCTGCGTCAGCTCACGCGAGCGCTTCTCGATCTGCGCCCGGCCAATCTTCGTCTGGAACGTCAGCGCCTCGCCGAACGCCATCATCGTTGGTTCATCCCGCTGGCCGAAGCCTTCGAACGTCCGCGACACGCCGACGCGGCCGGGATACGCGCTGAAGATGCTCGCCCAGATCTTAGACTGCGCGTTCTTGTTGATGTAGAGGACGCCGTTCTCCTTCGGGCCGCAGGCCCACTTGTGCGAGCTGCCGCTGTAGAAGTCCGGCTGGATGTCGCCGAGATCGACGTCCATGAGGCCGAACGACTGCGCGCCGTCGATCAGGCTCAGGATGCCGCGCTCGCGCGCCAGCCGGCAGATCTCCTTCGCGGGAAACAGATCGCCGACCGTGCTGGTCTGGTGCGTGAAGGCGATGACCTTCGTCCGAGGCGTGATCGCCTTCGCGAACGCGTCGACGTAGTATTCCATGCCGGGATGGGGATTCGGCGTCGCCACGTCCTTGACGGTGAAGCCGAAGCGCTTCGCCTTCTCCTGCCACGCCGTGTGGTTGCTCGGGTGGTTGTCGGCGGTGAGCAGCACCTCGTCGCCGGCTTTCAGGTCGATGCCGGTCGACACCAGGTTGTTCGACTCGCTCGTGTTGCGCGTGATGACGATTTCTTCCGGCGTGACGCGGAGGAACTCGGCCAGCAGCGTCCTCGTGCGCTCGCGGCCGTCGCCCAGCTTGGCGCGGTTCTCCTGAGAGGGATCCCGGTCCATGTCCTTCGTGAGCCGATACATCGTCTCGAGCACGGGACCGGACGAGGGGCAGAGGTTCGCGGCGTTCAGCATCGCGAGATCCTTCGGCATCACGAACTGATCGCGCACGCTCATCCAGAACGTTTCGCCGGGCGAGGCCGGCGTCGGCGGCAGGTCGAGGGTCCGCGGCCACGCGGCGTCGGGCGACAGGAACGGGACGGCACCGCCAATCGCGAGCAGACGAGCAAATTCACGACGGTTCATGAGGCCTCCTACCGGAGGGGATTGTACGTCGGCCGAACTCTGCCGCTGACAACTTTTTACAGCGTTCGGACCCGTATCGGGTCATGATCACGTGTTTCCCAACCATCCATCAGATGAAATCACTGCGACTTGCCGCCGCCGCCCTCTTCTGCGCCCTCGCCGTGGACGCTGCCGCCGCCGACCGCCTCGATTACGCGGCGGTCCGCACCGAGCGCCACCTCGAAGCGGTCCGGACGACCACGCCGATCACGATCGACGGCGTGCTCGATGAAGCGGCGTGGGGCGACGCCCCGGTCGCGACCGGGTTCCGCCAGAGCGAGCCGAGCGAAGGCGACCCGGCCTCCGAGCAGACCGACGTTCGCGTGTTGTACGACGACACGTTCCTGTACATCGGCATGTTCGCGCACGACTCGTCGCCCGGCGAGATCATCGTCAACGATCTGAAGAAGGATTTCGATCCCGGCGCGAACGATACGTTCGAGGTGATCCTCGACACCTTCCACGACGAGCGCAACGGCTACATGTTCGCCACCAACGCCGCCGGCGCCAAATGGGACGCGCAGATGGTGAACGAGGGGCGCGACATCAACCCCAACTGGGACGGCATCTGGTCGGTCAAGACGCGGGTGACCGAGGACGGCTGGTACGCCGAGATCGCGATCCCGTTCCGCACGCTCCGGTTCGCCGACGCCAACGAGCAGACCTGGGGCATCAACTTTCTCCGCCGTATCCGGCGCAGAAACGAAGACAGCTACTGGGCGCCGCTGCCGAGGATCTACCGCATCGTCCGCGTGTCGATGGCCGGTACGCTCGACGGTCTCAGCGGCGTCCGGCCGGGCAACGACCTGCGGCTGAAGCCGTACGCGCTCGCGAGCGGCCAGACCCTCGGAACGAATCGCACGAAAGGCGACGCGCAGGTGGGCTTCGACGCGAAATACGGCGTCACGAGCAGCCTCACCTGGGACTTCACGGTCAACACCGACTTCTCGCAGGTCGAAGCTGACGAGCAGCAGGTCAACCTGACCCGGTTCAGCCTCCTCTTTCCGGAAAAGCGCGATTTCTTCCTCGAGAACTCCGGCGTGTTCCAGTTCGGCCCAGGCAATCAGATGGGCGGCGGGGGCGAAGGTGGTGGGGC
>JAYVYV010000410.1:0-7560 GCA_043783985.1 Acidobacteriota bacterium
GGCGCCGACAGCTACGGCCGCGACGTGTTCACGCGCCTGCTGTTCGGCGCGCGGACGTCGCTCGGCCTCGCGGTGACGGCGGCGCTCGGCGCGATGCTCGTCGGCGCCTCGCTCGGCGGGCTGGCCGGCTTCGCCGGCGGCGCGGTCGACGACGTGCTGATGCGGGCGGCCGACTTCGTGATGGTGCTGCCCGCGATCTACGTCGCGCTCGCGCTGCGCTCCGTGCTGCCCCTCGTCCTCACCGCGACGCAGGTGTTCGCGCTGCTGGCGGCGATCTTCGCGGTGGTCGGCGCGCCGTTCGTCGCCCGCGGCGTCCGCGCCATCGTGCGCTCGGAGCGGCGCCTCGACTACGCGATCGCGGCGCAGGCGCTCGGCGCCACCGACGCGAGGCTGCTCGTCCGCCACCTGCTGCCGTCGGCGCGGGGATTCATCGCCGTCCAGATCACGCTGCTCGTCCCGGCGTTCATCATCGCGGAAGCGACGCTCTCGTATGTCGGCCTCGGCTTTCCCGATCCGGTTGCGAGCTGGGGCACCATGCTGCACGAAGCGTCGACCAATATCCGCGTGTTCGCCGACTTCCCGTGGCTGCTCAGCCCGGCCGCCGCCATGTTCCTCGTCGTCCTCGGCGTCAACCTGGCGCTCCAGAACGGCAGCCGTGGCGTAAGATCGCTGCTATGAACCTTGCAGGCGTGTTCGCCCCGATTCCCACGCCGTTCGACGATCGCGATCGCGTGGACACCGCGCGGTTGAAAGCGGCGCTCGGCAAGTGGGTGACCAAACCGCTCACCGGCTTCGTCGTGCTCGGATCGAACGGCGAAGCGGCGCTGATGGACGATTTCGAGTGCGATCAGGCGATCGTCGCCGCGCGCGACGCGGTCCCGCGCGAGAAGGGCTTCATCGTCGGCACCGGCCGGGAGTCGACGCAGGCGGCGATCAAGGCGACCAAACGGGCGGCGGAGCACGGCGCCGACGCGGTGCTGGTGCGCACGCCCGGGTTCTTCAAGAGCCAGATGACCAACGAGGTGTTCGTCCGTCACTACACGGCGGTCGCCGATGCGTCGCCGGTGCCGGTGCTGCTCTACAACTTCACGGCGGTGACCGGCGTGAACCTGCAGCCGGCGGCGGTCGCGCGCCTGGCGACGCACCCGAACATCGCCGGCATGAAGGAGTCAGGCGGCGACGTCTCTCAAGTCGCGGACCTCGTGTCGCTGACGCCGGCCGACTTCGTCGTGCTCGCCGGCGCGGCGGCGACCCTGTATCCGATGATGTGCGTCGGCGCCGCCGGCGGCATCCTCGCGCTCGCCAACGCGCTGCCCGAGCCGTGCGTGCACCTGTTCGAGCTGACGAAGGCCGGGCGCCACGAGGAAGCGATCGCGCTGCAGCGCGAGCTGGTGCCGGTCGCGCGGCTGCTCGGCGCGCAGCACGGCGTACCGGGCTTGAAGGCGGCGCTCAACCTGCTCGGCTACGACGTCGGCGTGCCGCGCCCGCCGCTGCTGCCGCTGGCCGAGTCGATCGTTCCCGCGCTGCGCGAGGCGCTGGCGCACTTCGAGGAAATGCCCGCATGAGCCTGCTGCCCGACGTCGATCGCATCCTGCTCGGGCCCGGCCCGAGCCTCACCGCGCCGCGTGTGATGCGCGCGATGGCGGCGCCGACCCTCAGCCATCTCGATCCGCTGATGATGGCGCTGCTCGACGACGTGCGCGCCCGGCTCGGCCGCGTGTTTCGCGCGGCCGACGGGGCGTTCGCCTTCGCCGTCTCGGGCACCGGCACCTCGGGCATGGAGACGGCCGTCGCGAACCTCGTCGAAGCCGGCACGCGGGCGACGGTCGTCGTCACCGGCTACTTCGGCGATCGCCTCGCGCAGATGTGCGAGCGCTACGGCGCCACGGTGTCGCGGCTCGACGTGGAGTGGGGGAGGGCCTGCGATCCGGAGGCGCTGCGGAAACACATGAAGACGTCGCCGGCCGACGTGGTGGCGATGGTCCACGCCGAGACGTCCACCGGCGTGGCGAACCCGGTCCGCGAGCTGGCCGCGATCGCGCGCGAGCACGCCGCGCTGACCATCGTCGACGCGGTCACGTCGCTCGGCGGCATGCCGCTCGACGTCGGCGCCTGGGGCATCGACGCCGCCTACTCCTGCACGCAGAAATGCCTCGGCGGGCCCTCCGGCCTCGCACCCGTGGTGTTCGGTCCGCGGGCGCTGGCCGAGCGCGTGAAGTGCCGCAGCTTCTACTTCGATCTGTCGCTGCTGGAGGACTACTGGCTTCGCCGCAAGTACCACCACACGATGTCCTCCACGCTCGTCTACGCGCTGTACGAAGCGCTGTCGATTGTCGAGGAGGAAGGACTCGATGCCCGATGGGCGCGCCACGAACGGAACCATCGCGCGCTCCTGGACTCGCTGGCGCCCCTGGGTCTCTCGGTGCTGCCGCCGGAAGGCGAGCGGTTGTGGACGCTCAACGCGCTCCGCGTCCCCGACGGCGTCGACGACGCGGCGGTGCGGATGCACCTGCTCGAGACGTTCAACATCGAGATCGGCGCCGGCCTGGGTCCGCTCGCCGGCAGGATCTGGCGCGTCGGCCTGATGGGCGCGAGCTCGTCGCCGCGGCTCATCGTGCTCCTGCGCGGCGCTCTCGAGAGCGCGCTGGTGAAACAGGGCCAGCGCGCCTGACGTGGCCGATCCCGCTGGCGCCGGCACGGCGGGTACGGCTCAGTCCGGACACTACCTCGCGTCCGCGATCCTGGCGCTGCCCGCGATCGGCTTCGCGCTGCTCGTCTACGCGTACCTCACGCTGCCCGACGTGCGGCCGCTGAAGACGTCCAATCCCGCCGCCACCGCATTCATGGAACTGCGCGATCGCGAGGCGCGCGTCAACGGGAAGACGCCGCGGCGCGTGCAGCGGTGGGTGGGCTACGGCCGCATATCGCCCGATCTCAAGCGCGCCGTCCTGGTCGCCGAAGACGACGCGTTCTGGCGGCACGAAGGGGTCGACTTCGAGCAACTCCAGGAGTCACTCGAGATCGACTGGGCGCGGGGCCGGTTCTCGCGCGGAGGCAGCACGATCACGCAGCAGCTCGCCAAGAACCTGTACCTCTCGCCGTCGAAGAACCCGCTGCGGAAACTGCGGGAGTGGGTGATCGCACGGCGGCTCGAGGCGGAACTGAAGAAGGCGCGGATTCTCGAGCTGTATCTGAACGTGATCGAGTGGGGCGACGGCGTGTACGGCGTCGAGAGCGCCTCCCGCGCATATTTTCAGAAATCTGCGGCCGAGCTGGGTCCGTCCGAATCCGCCATGCTGGCCGCGGCGATCGTCAACCCGCGCGTCCTCAACCCGGCGCGCCCCGGTTCGCGCCTGATTCGGCGTCAGCGGCTGATTCTCCGGCGCATGGGCGCCGTCGTCCCGCCCCAAGAGTCAGCTCAACTTGAACGTTGACAACGAATTACCGTGTACTTCAGCTTGACACTCCGGATCACCGTTCGCTATAGTCACCCTCGCTCTCAACGCTCATTCTGGACGGCCCGCGCTTCTCGGTCCGCGGCACGTGTGTCGCATGATGAATTACACCGACCGCCTCACGTTGTTGATGCAGGACGTCGTGTCCCGTGTCCCCGCGCTTTCGTTCATCGACATGGGCGACGTGCTGGTTTTTGCCCGCGCCGGCCGTTCGAACGCGGAAGGGGCGTTCGCCACCTGTCATTGCCTGACGCTGCCGGCGAGCGAGCCGGGCTACTACTTCTGGCGCGATCGATCCACGCATGTGCTGACGCGCCGCTCGGAATGGTTCGTCACCAAATCGCCGGCGGTGACCATCGGCGCGCGCGACATCAAGTACATGCTCTCGTTCGCGCTGCCGCGCTTCTGCGACCAGTCGCTCGATCGGTCGCGGAAGGAGCGCTTCTATCCCGGCGCCGAGCCGTGGATCGCGAAGCTCGACACGGTGGTGCACGAGCTCTATCACATCGACCCCCAGCTTGCCGGGATCAGGCGCATCGAGAAGGAAGACGGCACCTACTCGGCCAACTGCCACGGCCAGCAGTTCTTCGAGCAGGTCGCGGGCATGGTCCAGACGTACCTGGACAGCAATCCGTCACCGGCGATGTACGATTTCCTCGGCGAGGATTTCACCACCCTCAACGCGCGCCACGGCGGCGTGGTCGGCACCAGCTTCCGGACGTTCCCGTCGTTTCCCCAGCGGTACATCGAGCGCCTCGCCGAGCAGCCGCCGTGTGAGTCGGACGCGGCCGGCGTGAAGGTGGAGCCGCTGCGCACGCCGCAACAGCCGACGCGCTACACGCAGGACGATCTCCACGTCCGCGAGTTCAGCAAAGACACGTCCCGGCGGTTGATCCGAAAAGGCCAGTTCAGGGCGGCTTAGGAATTAGGAATTAGGAAGTAGGAATTTGGAATTAAGCATGCGTGGCGCTCGAGAAGCCTGCACGAATTCCTAAATTCCAACTTCCAAATTCCTAATTCACCACCCGCCGTGCCCCCAGATAGCGCGGGGACCAGTAACTCGAGCTCAGATGTTCGACGCGCACGACTCCGGTTGAACTCGGCGCGTGCACGAACTGATCGCCGCCGATCGCGATCGCCACGTGGGTGGGCCCGGGCGCCGTCGTGCTGAAAAACAGGATGTCGCCCGGTGCGAGATCCTGCGCCGCGATCGGCGTGCCGACCCGATACTGTTCCCGCACCTCGCGCGGCAGCGACACCCCGTACCGGGAAAACACGAACTGCGTGAAGCCGCTGCAGTCGAAGCCGCCGGGATCGGTGCCGCCGTTGCGGTACGGCGTGCCGCGCAGCGACAGCGCGGTGCCGGCCAACGCGTAGCGGTCGAGCCCCGATCGCGGCGCGGCCGAGGACGAGGGAGGCACGACCGGTGCGAAGGGTCCTGGCGGGGCGGCGTGCGCCGGCGCGGCCGCGCCGCCCGGCATCGGGAACGGTCGGGGGATGGCGCCGGTCGACGCGCAGGCTCCGCCGCACGCCGCCGCCAGGACGAGCGCGCCCATCGCCACCCGGTTCACAGCGAGAGTCCGCACGATTCACAGTATCGGCGGTGCATTGACACTCCGACAGGCGTCGGGCAAGATCCAGACAGATTGGAACAGACGCTTCTCCTGAACGCGTCGTACGAGCCCCTGAAGGTCGTCCACTGGCAGAAAGCGGTGACGCTGTGGTGCCAGGGGAAGGTCGAGGTCATTTCGGTGTACGACCGCGAGATCCGCGCGGTCTCGTTCAGTTTCCGGATGCCGTCGGTCATCCGTCTCCTGCGGTACATCAAGATCAAGCGGCGGTTCGACTACGTGCCGTTCTCACGCGCGAACATCTACGCGCGCGACGATCATCGATGCCAGTACTGCGGCGACGGCTTCCCGACGAGCGACCTGACGTTCGATCACGTCGTGCCGGTCGCCCAGGGCGGCCGGAAGGACTGGGAGAACATCGTCACCTGCTGTGTCACGTGCAACCGGCGGAAGGGCGGACGGACGCCGCCCGAAGCCGGCATGCACCTGCGAAAGCCCCCCAGGCGTCCCCAGTCCGCTCCCGCCGTCCGCATCACCGTGGGCCTCAGAAACGCGCCGGACAGCTGGCGCGACTATCTGTACTGGAACGTCGAGCTCGACGACACATAGCCAGGCTCACCACGCACCGCTCAACGGTCGGCGTTGGCGGTGCGGTTGGCGCCGAGACACCATGTCCTCTGTCCGTATCACCGCCATTCATCCGCCTCTCGCGATTGAAGGCGGCCGCATCTCCATCCAAGGCGAGGGGTTTCCCGTCGACGGGCCGTCGCTCCCCGATGTGCGCGTGGGCGGCCTGCGCGCGCGCGTCGTGTACGCGTCGCCGACGGAGTTGACCGCGATCGTGCCATCGGGCCTCGACGGCGGACGTGCGCCGGTCCGCCTTGCCGTCATGCCCGGGGAGGCCGCGTTCGTCGAGATCGCCGCGCCGTTCGCCACCGGACTGCATCAGGTCGACAATCCGATTTTCGATCGCCACGACAACCTCTACGTCACCTACAGCGGCACGCGAGGCCAGCAGGTGCCGGTGTCCATCTTCCGCGTGCGCCCGAACGGCACACGCGAGCCGTTTTCGTCCGGCGTCGTCAATCCCACGTCGATGGCGATCGATCCGCAGGACCGCGTATACGTGTCGAGCCGCTTCGAAGGCACGGTCTACCGCGTCTCACCTGACGGGACGACGGAGGCGTTCGCCCGAGACCTCGGGGTCGCGTGCGGGCTTGCGTTCTCCGCCGACGGCACGTTGTTCGTGGGCGATCGCTCCGGCACGATCTTCCGTGTCGCCGCCAACGGGCGGGCGACGACGTTCGCGTCGCTGCCGGCGAGCGTGGCCGCGTTTCACCTCGCGGTGGGGCCCGACGACGCGCTCTACGTCACGGGACCGACTCTGTCGTCGTACGACGAGCTGTATCGCATCGCGTCCGACGGCACGATCACGACGCGATACGCCCGGTTCGGCCGGCCGCAGGGTCTTGCGTTCGATCCCCGCGGCGCTCTGTTCGTCGTCGAGGCGCTGGCGGGATCGAGCGGCCTCTATCGCGTGCCGCCGTCCGGCGCGCCGGAGCTGGTGCTCGCCGCCCCGGGCCTGATCGGCGTCGCGTTCGACACCTCCGGCGGCATGGTCGTCGCCTCCAACGACACTGCCTACCGGCTCCCACGGTCCGCTTGAAGGCACGCACGCACGCACGACCGCCGGCGGACCGGGTACAATCCCGCGGCATGTCCCAGCTCTTTCAGCGCAAGCCGATTGCGGCGTTGGTGGAGGACACGCAAGGCGAGAACAGCCTGAAGCGGTCCCTCGGCGCCGGCGATCTGATCATGCTGGCGATCGGCGCGGTGATCGGCGCTGGCATCTTCGGCGCGATCGGCACCGCCGCTGCCGGGCAGATCGGTCCCAACGGCGAGGTCATCCGCCAGGGCGCCGGCCCGGCGCTGGTGTTTTCGTTCCTGCTGCTCGGCGGCGCCTGCGCGCTCGCGGGGCTCTGTTACGCGGAGCTCGCCGCGATGATTCCGCAGGCTGGGAGCGCCTACGCGTATTCCTACGCGACGCTGGGCGAACTGGTCGCGTGGATCATCGGCTGGGATCTCATCCTCGAATACGCCGTCGGCAACGTCGCCGTGGCGATCTCGTGGGGCGACTACTTCAACACGCTGCTGCGCAACTTTCACGTCGTGCTGCCGGTGTGGTTGACCACCGGCTACCGCACGGCGCTGCTCAGCGCCGATCCGCAGATCCACGGACTGCTCGCGTCGGCGCCGCACATCGCCGGCGTGCCGATCCTGATTCACGTCCCCGCGTTCTCCATCGTGATGTTGATCACGTGGCTGCTGCTGCGCGGGGCGCGCGAGAGCGCGACCGCCAACAACATCATGGTCGTCATCAAGCTGATGGCGCTGGCGCTGTTTGTCGCCGTCGGCGCGACCCATCTGCACGCGGCGAACCTGACGCCGTTCGCGCCGAACGGATTCCGCGGCATCCACCAGGGCGCGGCGATCGTGTTCTTCGCCTACATCGGCTTCGACGCGATCTCCACGGC
>JAYVYV010000411.1:0-21806 GCA_043783985.1 Acidobacteriota bacterium
CGCGACACGAGCTCGCCCAGTTTGAGCTTCCCTTCCTGATACAGCGAGACCAGCCTCGGGATGTCGCGGGCCGGCTGTCCGGATCCGTAGACCGATCCGAGCAGCCGCTTCTCCTGCATCACGAACGGAAACATCGCGATCGATCCCTGCGCGTCCATGCGCGACAGCCCCGTGAGGACGACCGCGCCGCCCTTCCGCGTGCAGGCGAACGCCAGCGTCAGCGTCTCGGGGCTGCCGACCGTGTCGAACACGAAGTCGACGCCGCGGCCGGCGGTGAGCGCGCGCACGGACGCCGCCACGTCGGACGCCGCGCCGGGCGTCTCGCCGGCGGCGGTGGTCACGGTATCGGTGGCGCCGAAGACGCGCGCGATCTCGAGCGGCGTGGGCCGCCGATCGATCGCGATGATGCGCTCGCAGCCCGCGATCGCGGCGCCCTGCACGACGTTGAGGCCGACACCTCCGGCGCCGATGACCGCGACGCGCGATCCCTTCGGCACCCGACCGGCGTTGGTCACGGCGCCGACGCCGGTGACGACCGCGCAGCCGATCGTCGCCAGCGCGTCGAACGGGATGTCGCGCGCGACCGGAATGGCGCCGGCCTCCGGCACGACGACGAAATCGGAGAAGCACGCCGTACCGAGAAACGGCGCGACGTCCTGCCCGCGCGCATGCAGGCGCGAGGCGCCCGACGGCAGCTTGTTGCGAAACGTCACCTTCTCCACGCGGTCGCACAACACTGCGCGTCCCTCGAGGCACGGCGCGCACACGCCGCAGGCCGGCGCCCAGCAGAGGACGACGTGATCGCCCGGCTGGACGGAGGTGACCGACGGCCCGACCTCGCGCACGATGCCCGCGCCCTCGTGACCGAGTACCAGCGGCGTCTTCGCAGGCCAGTCGCCGCGCGCCGGGTGCAGGTCGCTGTGGCAGACGCCGGCGGCCTTCAGCTCGATCAGCACTTCGCCCGGCCCCGGCGCGTCGAGCTCGGCGGATTCAACGCAGAGGGGCTGCCCCTGCTCCCACAAGATCGCGGCATGAATATGCATGATTTCCAACGGCGTCGTTCGTACTTTACAAGTCTTCTGTCAGCGAAGGCGACGCATTCCCCTGAGCCATCGATCGTGATCCGCCGCTTTGCGGCGCACGTATTCCGCGACCTCACCGTGAGGCAGGATCAAAAAGCGCTCCGCCTCGATCCCCTTCACGACATCGTCTGCGACCTGCTCCGGCTCGAGCGCGGAATCCAGGAGGAACGAGCGGCGCGCGCCTTCGGCTTCCGCGCGGCGGAGCATGTCGGTGCGCACGCCCTGCGGGCACAGTGCGGAGACCGTGATCCCGCGATCGCCGTACGTCATCGACAGCCATTCCGCGAACGCCAGCGACGCGTGTTTGGTCACCGCGTAGGTCGCCGATTGCGGATGGGTCAACAGGCCGGCCGCCGACACGGTCTGCAGGAGATAGCCGCTTCCGCCCTCGAGCATGTGCGGGACGACAGCACGGGCGGCGTACACGTGCGCCATCACGTTGACGTCCCAGCAGCGCGTCCACTCGGCGTCGGGCGTGTGCTCGTCGCCGTTGACCGCGATGCCCGCGTTCGAGCAGAAGAGGTCGATGGCGCCGTGCTGCGCGATCGTCTGCTGCACCAGCGCCACGACGTCCGCTTCACGCGACACGTCGGCCGCGATCGCGGTCCCGCCGATTTCGTCCGCGACCTGCTGCGCGGCCGCGGCGTTCATGTCGGCGACGACGATCGCTTTCGCGCCTTCAGCCGCGAACCGCCGGCACAGCGCGCGCCCGATCCCGTTCCCGCCGCCGGTCACGACGACGATTTTTTCTGTGATGATCACGATGTTGGAACGCAAAGCACGCGAAGCCCGCAAAACAATCCTGGCTTTGCGATCTTTGCGCCCTTTGCCTTCATACGCTCACGACGTCTTCACTGGGGTGGTTCTCATCCAGGCCTGCAGCTTTTCGACGTCCTTTGTCACAGTGCGAGACGCGGCGAAGAGAACGAACGCGAGCACCGTCGCCAGAATCGGCACGATGTACATCGCCTCGTGCAGGCCCGCGGCGCGGTACGGCTCGAGCGCTTTCAGGTTGAATCCTTTCGACTCGCCCACGAGGCTGCGCAGCTCCGCCATCATGATCTGCCCGAACGGCAGCGGCGCGACCGCGCCGGCGGCGCTCGCCTTCTGGAACGTGAAGTAATCGCTCGCCAGGCCGGTGCCCACGGGGCCCATCGACGCGCCGAGCACGTACATCGCGAAGAAGTACATCGCCATCGCCGTCCCCCGCAACGACGGCTCGACGACGTCGTGGATGGTCGAGTAGACGGTGGAGTAGTACGCGAACATGACGCCCACGCCGAGCCCCATCAGCAGCGCGAAGCCGAGGACGTCGCCGGCCGGCCGGCCCAGACCCAGGAACATCAGCGGCGTGCAGATGACGATCGCCGCCGTACCGACGATCAGGCGGCCGTCGACCCGCCTCGCGTACAGGCGATCGGCAAGCCATCCGCCAGCCGTGAGCCCGATGATGCCGGCGAAGCCGTAGACGCACGCCGCCACCCAGCCCGCGGCGAGGAAGCTCATGTGGTGGAACCGTACGAGAAACGGCGACACGAACGCGCCGAGCGCATACATGTTGAAATTGTGCAGCGCTCCGGACACGATGATCCACAGCATCGTCGGAATCGACAGCACGAGCGCGTAGGGGTTGCCCGGCCGCCGGCGTTCGCCGACCGCGTGCGCCTCGAGCGTGCCCCGCGGCGGCTCGCGCATGTTCCACGCGGCGACCGCGCAGAGGATGCCCGGCACCGCCGCGATGTAGAAGGCGTTGCGCCAGCCCCAGTTCTGCAGGATCCACCCGCCCGCGCCATTGGCGAGCCCCAGCCCGAGCGGCAGGCCGAGCATCCAGACCGCGACCGCGCGCGCGCGTGCGGTGGACGGGTAGAGATCGCCGATGAGCGACGTGGACGCCGGCGAGCAGGTCGCTTCGCCGACGCCGACGCCGAGCCGCGCGACGATCAGCTGCGAGAAGCTGCGCGCGACGCCCGACAACGCGGTCAGCAGGCTCCAGACGAACACGCCGGCCGCCAGAATCTTGCGCCGCGCCATGTGGTCGGACAGGCGCCCGAGCGGGAGCCCGACGACGGCGTAGAGCAGGGTGAAGACGGTGCCGAGCAGACCCAGCGCGGTGTCGCTGAGCGCCCATTCGCGCCGGATGCCTTCGCCGACGCCGCCCAGCAGCTGGCGGTCGAAGAAGTTCATCAGGTTGATCGCGAACAGCACCGCGAGCGCGTACCCGGACCCAGACATCGGTTCTCCCTGACGCTCGGCTAAAGCCTTCGCGCTACGTCTGCCTTCGCGTAACGTCGCTGCGCCCCGAGCCCTGAGCCCTGTTTAGAGCGGGTATTTACCAGCGTCGATCACCGCGTCGGCGATGCGGCGGCGCACCGGGATCGCGTCGATGCCGGCGTAGGCGACGAGCTTCTGCACGCCGGTGTTGAGGGCACTATCGCCGGTCCGTGTGTGGAGCGCGGCGACGACCTGCCGCGATGCGGCGGCGACGCGGTCGGCCGCGTCGTTCGTGTAGACCGCGGCGATGTCGGCGGCGAGGCCGGCGCGGCCATCGCCGGCAGCCGCCATCTTCTCGGCGCGGACGATCGCGCTCTCGGCGGCGTAGGTCTCGATGATGACGTCGGCGATCTGCGCGAGCACTTCCTGTTGGTCCTTGAGCGCTTCTCCGTAGGCGGCCGACGCGCTGCCCAGCAGCGCGATCGACAGCCGCTTCAGGCGATCGACATATTCACGCTCGCCGCCGAGCGACGCGACCGACGAGTGCTGCGTGCCGACGGACGACGGATGACTGGCCACGGACGATTGCCCGAGCGCCGCGCGCGCGCCTTCCACGCTGAACAACTGCGGCTGCTGTTTGAGCAGACGCATCGGCACGAGCATCCGGTTGATCTCGTTCGTGCCCTCGTAAATGCGCGTGATCCGGGCATCGCGATACATGCGCTCGAGCGGGAACTCGCGCGAGTAGCCGTTGCCGCCGAACACCTGCACGCCTTCGTCGACCGCCCACGCCAGCGCTTCGCTGGTCCAGACCTTGTTGACGGAGCATTCGACGGAGAACCCTTCGATGGTTTTCAGGACGAGCGGTCCGTCGGCGCGATCGCCCGCGTCGATCGCCCGATCGACGTCGCCCAGCGTCCGGTACGACATGGCGTCGCCCACGAAGCCCCGGACCGCCATCCCCGCGAGCTTCTGCTTGATCAGACCGAACTCCGCGATCGCCTTGCCGAACTGCCGGCGCTCCTTCGCGTACTTCACCGAGTGGTTGAGCGCCATGCGGACGCCCGACATGTTGCGCGCCCCGAGCTTCACGCGGCCGAAGTTCAGCACGTTGAACGCGACTTTGTGCCCCTGCCCGATCGTGCCGAGGACGTTCTCGACGGGCACCTTGACGTTGTCGAGCATCAGCGCGGTGGTCGACGAGCCGTCGAGGCCGAGCTTGATCTCGTCGCGGCCGCTGACGACGCCCATCCCGCGCTCGACGAGGAACGCGGTGAACTTGTCGCCGCCGACCTTCGCGAAGATCGTGAACAGGTCGGCGAAGCCGCCGTTGGTGATCCACATCTTCGTTCCCGTCAGCTCGTAGTGCCGGCCGTCGGCCGTCAGCGTCGCGGACGTGCGAGCCGCGAGCGCGTCGGATCCCGACTGGGGCTCGGTGAGCGCGTACGCGCCGATCAGCTCGCCGCTCGCGAGCCGCGGCAGGTAGCGCGCCTTCTGCTCCTCGGTTCCGAAATAGACGAGCGGCAGCGTGCCGATGGATGTGTGGGCGCCGAGCGACCCGCCGAACGACGGGTTGATCGCGATCTGTTCGCCGACGTAGGAGGCGCTGATCAGATCGAGGCCGAGGCCGCCGTAGGCCGGCGGAATCTCGAGGCGCAGCAGATCCAGCTCGCTCGCCTTCCTCAGCAGCTCGCGGGTGAGGATCCAGTCGTGCTCGTACAGCCGGTTCACGACCGGCAGCACCTCCTTGTGCATGAACTCGGAGGCGGTCTGCCCGAACAGCCGCTGTTCCTCGCTCAGATCCTCGCGGACGAACACCTCGTCGGGCCGGGCCGTCGTGGTGAGAAACTGTCCGCCGCGTGCGCCTACCGGTGCCTGTGCCTGTGTCATGGGGGTTCGCTCTGTTGACAGCCTCGCGGCTGGGAAGTATAAGCCTGACGACGTGCCAACCATCAGCGAATTGTTCAGGCTCGACGGCCGCATCGCGATCGTCACCGGCGGATCGCGCGGAATCGGACGGGAAATGGCGGAAGGACTCGCGGAAGCGGGCGCCTCGCTCATGCTGTGCGCGCGCCGCGAGGAGTGGCTCACGCCGACCGTGGCCGCCATGCGCACGCAGGGGTTCACCGTCGAAGGGGTCCTCTGCGACGTGTCCAAAGCGGCCGACGTCCAGTCGGTCGTCGACCAGACGATTGCGGCCTACGGCCGGGTCGACATCCTCGTGAACAACGCCGGCGTCACGTGGGCCGCCGAGCCCGAGGACATGACGCTCGCGCAGTGGCAGAAGGTCGTCGACATCAACCTGACCGGCGCGTTCCTCTTCGCGCAGGCCGCCGGCCGCGACATGCTGACGCGGCAGTGGGGCCGCATCATCAACATCGCCTCGATCGCGGGCATGCACGCGTCGGTGCAGGGTCCGCACTACGCGCCGTACGCCGCGACCAAGGCCGGCCTGATCGGCCTGACCAAGGAGCTCGCGGTGTCGTGGGCCCGCAGGGGCATTCGCGTCAACGCCATCGCCCCGGGCTTCTTCCACTCCCGCCTGGCGGACGGCGCGATCGCGATGAACGAAGCGTCGATCAAAGCGTCGAGCCCCATTCCGCGCGTCGGCGAGGCCGGCGAGCTGAAGGGCGTGGCGGTGTTCCTCGCCGCCGATGCGTCCAACTACATCACCGGCCAGACGATCGTCGTGGACGGCGGACGCACAATCGCGTGACGCCACACTCCCCCTACGCCGCGCGCCCCTGGCAGCGCCACTACGACTACTGGGTCCGATCGAACCTGTCGTATCCGGGGCGATCGCTCAGCGACATCATCAATCTCGCGGCCATCGACCGACCCGATCGCCCGGCCACCCAGTTTCTCGGCGCGCAGCTGACCTTCCTCGATCTGAAGACGCGCGCCGACGCGCTCGCCGCCGCGCTCGCGCGCCTCGGCATCGTCAAGGGTGATCGCGTCGGCATCCTGCTGCCCAACTGCCCGCAGTACATCTTCTCCGCGTTCGCGGTGCTCCGCCTCGGGGCGATCGTGGTCAACATCAACCCCAGCTACACCGCGCGGGAGCTGCTGACGGTCGCGACCGACTCGGGCATCCGCAGCATCATCACGCTCGACGTGCTCGCACCGCTGGTCCAGGCGGTGCGCGCGCAGACCGCGATCGAACAGATCATCGTGACGTCGCTGGCCGAGTACTCCGCGGCCGGCGCCGGAGCGCCGCGGGTGGACGAGGCGCAGACGCTGGCGGACCTGCTCGCCCCCGCCTCGCCCGGCGAGCTGCCGCGGGTGGCGATCGATCCGCACGACGTCGCCGTCCTGCAGTACACCGGCGGCACGACCGGCACCCCCAAGGGCGCGATGCTGACGCACGCGAACATCTGGGCCAACGTCGTGCAGACCGAGAGCTGGACCAACCCGGCGTACATCCTCAACGGCAACGAGCGCTACCTCGTCGTCATCCCCTACTTCCACATCTACGCCTTCTCGGTCTGCATGATGGTGGGGCTGCGGGTGGGCGCGCTGCAGATCATTCATCCGAAGTACGAACCGGACGCGGTGCTGGCGTCGATCCGGGACTTCCGTCCGACCTACTTCCCCGCGGTGCCGACGGTGTTCGTCTCGCTGCTCAATCACCCGAAGGTCGGCGAGCACGGGCTCGAGCACGTCCGGCTGTTCAACAGCGGCGGCGCGCCGTGCCCGGTCGACGTGCTGGAGGAGTTCGAGCGTCGCATCGGCCGTCCCCTGGGCGAGGGGTACGGCCTGTCGGAAACGTCGCCCGTGACCCACTCGACGCCGCAGCTCGCCCTGCGCAAGGTGGGCACGATCGGCCTGCCGTTCCCGGACACCGACATCAAGATCGTCGACGTCGAGACCGGTGTGCGCGAGCTGCCGATCGGGGAGATCGGCGAGCTGTGCGTGTCCGGCCCGCAGGTGATGAAGGGCTACTGGAACAAACCGGAGGAGAGCGCCAACGTCCTGCGCACCGACGCGGGCGGCCGCGTCTGGTTCCACACCGGCGACATCGCACGGATGGACGCCGACGGCTACACGTCGATCGTCCAGCGCAAGAAGGACATGATCATCGTGGACGGCTTCAACGTGTACCCCTCGGACGTCGAGTCGGTGCTCTACGCCCATCCGGCCGTGCGGCTGGCCGCCGTCATCGGCATCCCGGACGCCTATCACGGCGAGATCGTCAAGGCGTGCATCGCGCTCAAGCCGGGGGCGTCGGCTACGAGCGGCGAGATCATCGCGTACTGCCGCGAAGGGCTCACCGACTACAAAGTGCCCCGCATCGTCGAGATCCGCGAGACGCTGCCGATGAGCGCGGTGGGAAAAATCCTGTATCGCGTGCTGCGTGACGAGCACGCCGCCGCCCTGAAGTCATGACCCACACCGAAGCGCGCCGCACCATGAGCGGCCTCGAGTTCTTCACGAAGATGCTCGCCGGCGAAATGCCGCCGCCGCCGATGATCGACCTGCTCGGCATCCGGCTGGCCGAGGTCGAGGCCGGGCGCGTCGTGTTCACGGCGACGTGCGACGAGCGCTTCTACAACGGGACCGGCGTCGCGCACGGCGGCTTCGCGGCCACGCTGCTCGACACCGCGCTCGGCTGCGCGATCAACTCCGCCATGCCCGCGGGGCGACGTTTCACGACGCTCGAGCTGAAGGTGAACCTCACGCGGCCGATTACGAAAGAAGCCGGGCTGCTGCGCTGCGAGGCGAACGTCGTTCACGTCGGTGGACGCACGGCGACGTCCGAAGGCCGCGTCATCGACCGCAACGGCAAGCTGTACGCCCACGGCACGACCACCTGCATCGTCGTCGACGCGCCGCGCGGGCCGCTGGAGCCATAAGCACCTGGACTGTCAGGTTCATGGACCGCAAGGACGCCACTGCGAAGCCGTCGACGCAGCCCGCTCCGGATGTGCCAGAAGAGGAGGCGTGGAAGCAGACGCTGCACGTACTCCTAACCCAGAAGCTGTCGCCGGCTGGGTTTGAGAAACTGGTTCAGCGCGTGTTGCGAGAGTCGGGGTTCACGCAGGTTGAGGTCACAGGGCGCACGGGCGATGGCGGCATTGACGGCCGAGGAATCGCCAGGATTCACGGTTTCATGAGCTTCCACGTGCTCTTTCAGTGCAAGAGGTACAAGGGTTCAGTCTCGGCTGGAGAAATTCGAGATTTCCACGGCGCCATGGTCGGGAGAGCAGACAAAGGGTTGTTCATCTCGACCGGTACGTTCAGCCCGTCTGCCATCAAGGAGGCAACTCGAGATGGCGCACCGAAGGAACTCGGTCTCGGTGTCCGAAAGGAAATCGTCGCGGTTCCGAAAGTGGACGAGAAATGGTTCGAGGAGTTCTGATGACTGTGAGCGGGCCTGGAGTGCAGCGAAGATCGCTTTCTCAAGATTGTAGGAGGCGCTCCATCAGGATGTCTTCAAGGCTGCGGCGAGCGTCGAGGACGCCGTGGATTTCGACCGTCTTGCCCGAAACCCGATAGAGGAGCCGCCACGGCGGTTCCTGCACTTCGCGCCACGTCCGGTCGTTGATGCCGCGTAGTTCAGGCGGCGTCCGGCCGCGGTCGGGCAACGTCTCGAGCGCTTCACCTCGGGCAATAATCCGCTCCACAATCGACTCAGCCCGTCCAGATACCTCGGCGACCAGGTAGTTGACGATGCTTTCGATGTCGCGGAGCGCCACCTCGGTCCAGACGACGGCGTAGCGACGGGGGCTCACCGATTCGACGCCTTATCGAGCACGGCCCTGGCGCGACGGCGAACCTCGGCGCTCGAGTAGGTGCGGCCGGTCCGGGTCAGCGATTCCTGGCTCTGAGCCAAAATCTTGAGCAGTGCGAGCGTGTCCTGCAGGCGGTCGTGCTGCTCGACGTCCATCATCACGACCTTCGCCCTGCCGTTTTGCGTAATCACCACGGACTGACCGCCTTCGGAGACCTCTCGAATGATCTCCTTGGTGCGGTTTTTGAGGTCGGTGATCGGGCGAACGTTGGCGGCCTTCATAGGTCCGAATATAGCACGTAATTATGTCCTACCCAGCGGCGTGCCCCCCCGCACGGCTGACGAAGCGTGATAGTCTACGGGCCCATTTCCCTGGAGCGACCATGGCTGACCTCGTCCGCTACGAAGTGAAAGACGGCGTCGCCGTCGTGACGATCGACAACCCGCCAGTCAACGCGCTGGCGCCCGCGGTGTGGACCGAGATCGATGCGGCGGTGCAGCGCGGCGTCGCCGACCCGGCGGCCGAGGCGATCGTCCTGATCGGGGCCGGCACGACGTTCATCGCGGGCGCCGACATCAAGGCGTTCGACCTGCTCAAGACGCCCGCCGACTCGATGGCGCGGTCGGAAGGGACGCACGCGCTGCTCGAGCGCATGGAGGACGCGACCAAGCCCACGGTCGCCGCGCTGCACGGCAACGCGCTCGGAGGGGGCCTCGAAGTCGCGCAGGCGTGCCACTTCCGGGTCGCGGCGAAGGACGCGAAGGTCGGGCAGCCGGAGGTCATGCTCGGGATCATTCCCGGCGCGGGCGGCACGCAACGCCTGCCGCGGCTCGCCGGTGCGCCGATGGCGCTCGAGATGAGCACCGGCGGCAAGCCGGTGTCCGCGCCCAAGGCGCTCGCGGCCGGCATCATCGATCACATCGTGGACGGCGATCTCCTGAGCGGCGCGATCGCGTTCGCGAAAGGCAAAGCGAAGGCCGGCGAGATCCGCAAGGTGCGCGAGATCGTCATCGGCCCCGACGGCGTGAAGGCCGGCCTCGAGGCGTGCGAGGCGATGCGCGCGTCGCTGAAGAAAACCGCCAAAGGCCTGCGCGCGCCGTACGCCGTTGTCGACGCGATTGAAGCCGGGCTGAAGCTGCCGTTCGACCGGGGCTCCGTCCGCGAGCGCGAACTGTTCGCCGACTGCGTCGTCTCGACCGAATCGCAGGCGCTGCGCCATCTCTTCTTCGCGGAGCGCGAGGTCGCCAAGGTCCCCGACGTCCCCAAGGACACGCCGGCGACAGACATCCGGCGCGCCGCGGTCATCGGCGCGGGGACGATGGGCGGCGGCATTGCCATGACGTACGCCAACGCGGGGATCCCGGTGCTGCTCAAAGACATCGACCAGGCGGCGCTGGAGCGGGGGCTCGCGACCATCCGCAGGAACTACGACGTCACCATGTCGAAGGGCAAGATGACCGCCGACCAGGTCGAGAAGACCATGGCGCTCATCACGCCGACGACGACCTACGACGGCTTCGATCAGGTCGACATCGTCGTCGAAGCCGTCTTCGAGAACATGGAGCTGAAGAAGACCACCTTCGCCGAGCTCGGACAGGTGACGAAGGCCGATTGCGTGCTGGCGACGAACTCGTCCACGTTGGACATCGACGAGTTCGCGCGTGCGAGCGGCCGGCCTGCGCAGGTGGTCGGCCACCATTTCTTCAGCCCCGCGAACGTGATGAAGCTGCTCGAAATCGTCCGCGGCCGCGAGACCAGCAAGGAGGTGATCGCGACGTCGCTGAAGCTGTCGAAAAAGCTCGGCAAGGTCGGCGTCGTCGTGGGCAACTGCTTCGGGTTCGTCGCCAACCGCATGCTCGCCTACTACATGCGCGAGGCGTACCTCCTGCTCGAGGAAGGCGCGAGCGTCGAGCAGATCGACCGCGTGCTGATGGAGTTCGGCCTTCCGGTCGGACCGTTCGGCATGCAGGACATCGCCGGCATCGATGTCGGCGCGCGCATCCGGCAGTACCTCAAGTCGATCGGCAAGTCGCGCGCCGAAGGGCCGCAGTCGGCGATCCCGGATCGGCTGTTCGAGCTGGGGCGCTACGGTCAGAAGACCGGCGCCGGCTGGTACAAGTACGACGCGCCGGGCAGCCGCACGCGCACCACCGATCCGCTGATCGAGGAGCTGGCCAACGAGGAAGCGAAGAAGCGCGGCATCGTGCGGCGGCCGATCAGCGACGAGGAGATCATCGCGCGCATCACGACGGCGCTGGCCAAGGAAGGCGCGCGCGTGCTCGAAGAGACGTTCGCGACGCGGCCGGGCGACATCGACATCATCTACGTCTACGGCTTCGGCTTCCCGCGCCACCGCGGCGGACCGATGTTCTACGCCGACACCGTCGGACTGCCGGCCGTGCTCTCGCGCGTCAACGAATACCGGGCGCGGTTCGGCGACTACTGGGAGCCGGCGCCGCTGCTCGAGCGCCTCGCGGCCGGCGGACGCGGGTTTTACACGCACGACTGAACGCAGCGTGCGAGCCCGGGGCCCGAGACCAGGGCTAAGGGCTGAGGGCTGAGGGCTCAGGGCTGACGACTCGGACCAGGACCCCGGCGAGATCAATATGATCGACATCGACGTTCGCACAATGGCCAACCGGGTCGGCGAGGAGATCGCCGTCAGCGGCTGGCTCGAGGTGACGCAGTCGCGCATCAACCAGTTCGCCGATGCGACCGGCGATCACCAGTGGATTCATGTCGATCCGGCGCGCGCCGCAGCCGAGCTGCCGTCAAAGACGACGATCGCGCACGGGTTCCTGACGCTGTCGCTGCTCAGCACGCTGATCCGCGAGTCGATCCGGTTCACGGGGCTGCGGATGGCGATCAACTACGGGCTCAACCGCGTGCGCTTCGTCTCGCCGGTGCCCGCCGGCTCGCGCATCCGCGCGCTCATCACGCTGCAGGCCGTGGACGCCGTCAGCGCGGGGTTCCAGGTGACGTGGCAGGTCACCGTTGAACGCGAGGGCGGTGACAAACCGGCCTGCGTCGCCGACTGGATCGTTAGGTACTATCCGGAGCAGGGCTGAGGGCTTAGGGCTTAGGGCTTCCCGGCACGCGCGCGCGCAAGAACTGCGATGCGCGTCAGAATCTCGATCGCGGGAACTGCACGCTCCTAACGACCGCTTTGCGACTTTCTTCGCGTTTTCCTCCTTCATCGTCTGGCCCTGGCGTTGAATGACAGCGCCGACATGTCTGATTCAATCATCTGCGAACGTGCGTTCGAATTCGCCGCACACATTCTCGCGCTGTGCACGAAGCTCTGGGATCGAGGACCCGCCGCTCGACGCGTCGCGTCGCAGCTGATTCGCTGCGGAACATCAATCGGCGCGAATGAGGAGGCGCAGGACGGACAGACGAAGCCGCACTACATCTCAAAGCTGAGCATTTCGCGGAAGGAATCCAGAGAAACGCTGTACTGGCTGCGGCTGGCGCTGCGGTCGAATGTCGTGAGAGAAGAAGAAATCACCTGGGAGCTGAGAGAAGCAGCTGAGATCCGCAGAATGATCGTCGCGGCAATCATGACCGCGCAGTCGAACACGTCACGCGGGAGCTGAGCCTGCACCAGCATCGAGAATCTCCTACGTAACACGGAGGCGACCGCCAATGGACTTCTGTGGCTCGCTGCCGTCGGCGCGAACCTTGCGATCGCTGGATGGTTTACCGGATGTTGATGACACTCGCACGTGAGGACGACTACTCAACTGTTTGGTGGTCCCCGTTCGGGGCCGCGTTTCTGCTCATCCCGGCACTCTCACTATTCGCTTTGTGGACGCTGCGGCCGCGTGCGTAGGCGAAGCCGACAAATGGGACACCTCCGCAGCCCGCAGCCCGCAGCCCCCAGCCCCCAGCCCTAAGCCCTAAGCCCTCAGCCCTCAGCCCTTTTCTGGGTTACACTCCCCTGCCAGCCAAGCCTCCTGACCAGTTGGGTCCGCCAATGAGTTACTCGAAATCCATCGCCATTGTTCTGACGGCCGCCGTGTGCGCGACGGTATTCGCGGCCGACGCGGGCGCCCAGTCGCGTGGACGGTCATCCGGCGGCCGGGGCCCGTCTGTGGGCCGCGCCGTGCCGCGCAGCGAAGGGCCGCGCGCCCAGGCGCCGCGGGGCGAGGGTCCGCGCGTCCAGCCCTATCGCGGGGACGGCCGCCGCTACGACTCCCGCGGCTACGGGCCGCGCGGCGGCGTCCGGGCGCCGCTGCGGTCGTACTACTACCCGTACTACGGCTACGGCTATCGCCCCGGCTTCTCGATCGGGCTCGGCTTCGGCTACCCGTATTACTACGGCTCGTTCGGGTACCCGTACTACGGCAGCTACGGCTACGGGTACAGCTACGGCGGCTACTATCCCTACGGGTACGGCGGGTCCGGGTACGGCGGGTCCGGGTACGACGGATACGGGTACGGCGGATACGGGTACGGCGGATACGCTCGGCGCCCGGGGTACGACGCCTACGGCGGCATCCGCATCCAGGGCGCGCCGCGCAACGCCGAGGTCTACGTCGACGGCGGCTACGCGGGCATCGTCGACGACTACGACGGCGTCTTCCAGCGACTCGATCTCGAGCCCGGCTCGCACGAGATCGAAATCCGCACAACGGGCCGCCCGCAGGTCTACGACGTGAACCTGACGCCGGGGCAGACGCTGACGATTCACGCCAACGTACGATGAATCGGGTAATTGGGTAATTGGGTAATCGGGTAATCGATTGGCCGCGTCCAGTCCGATTACTCGATTACCAGGTTACCCAATTACACGATTACCCAATTTAGATCGCTCCGATATCCTCGTTCCAGAGTTGCGCGTGCGCCGCGATGAACGCCCGCATCATCGCGACGCACCGCGCGTCCTGCGCGACCTCCACGCGCACGCCGCGCGCGCGCAGCCACTCCTCTTCCCCCATGAACGTCCGGTTCTCCCCTACGACGACGTGAGGGATGCCGTACAAGAGGATGGCGCCGCTGCACATCGCGCACGGCGACAACGTGGTGACCATGATGCTCTCGCGATAGACCGAGGCCGGGTGGCGCCCGGCCCGCTCGAGCGCGTCCATCTCGCCGTGCAACACCGCGCTGCCCCGCTGCACGCGCCGGTTGTGACCGCGGCCGATCACGACGCCGCGATGCACGAGCACCGCGCCGATGGGGATGCCGCCTTCGGCCAGCCCCTGCTCCGCTTCCGCGATCGCCGCATCGAGAAAAGCCTTCATGGCTCTGGATTGTCGCTCATTAGCTCGTCCGTATGTGGATCCGGCCGTCTGCGTGGCGCAGGTCGGTGTCGCGGCGCGGAGCGCACCCCGGCTGACGACTGATACAATGGATCCCTCGGCATCCGAGATCTCCATTGAACGCCCGTCCGCATTCATTTTTCCCTGTCGCCACCGCCGCGTTCCTGATCGCCGTCGCGGCCGTGCTGTCGAGCCAGCCGGCGCAGCCGCCGGCGCTCTCGATGCTGTCCAAGGACGGCCGGCGCGCGCTGCCGATCGCCCTCGTGGCCGATCAGGAGTTCGTGGCGCTCGACGATCTGGCGTCGGCCTTCCAGTTGACCGTCCGGGAAGAGTCGCTGGGGGCGGTCACCGTTTCCTACAAAGGGAAAACGATTGTGCTGACGCCGGACCAGGCGCTCGCGTCGGTCTCGGGACGGCTGGTCTCGCTGCCCGCGCCCCCGTCGCGCAACGGCCGCCGCTGGCTCGTCCCGGTGGAGTTCATCAGCCGCGCCCTCTCGCTCATTTACGACGCGCCCCTCGATCTGCGCAAGTCGTCGCGCCTGCTCGTCATCGGCGACCTGCGCGTTCCGCGCATCACGGTCCGCTACGATCCGCTCGGCGCGGCGGGCCGGCTGACGATTGAGGCGACGCCGCGCACGACGGCGATCATCACGCAGGACGCCGATCACCTGACGATCAAGTTCGACGCCGATGCGCTCGACGCGCCGAGCCCCCTGCTGCCCGCTGCCTCGGCCGGACTGCTCCCGTCGCTCCGCCTCGCCGACGCGGCCACGATCGCCGTCGATCTCGGTCCACGCTTCTCCGGGTTTCGGGCCACGACCCAGCCGTTCGACACGGCGATGCGGCTGGTGATCGATCTGGTGGGCGCGCCATCGGACGCGGGCGGCGCCGACGCCGCCGCGCCCGCGCCGCCAGCCCCTCCGCCGCCGGAGCTGCCGCCGTCCTTCGGGCAGCCGGTCTCGGCGTTCCGCACCATCGCACTCGATCCGGGTCACGGCGGACCCGACGAGGGGACCAGGGGCGCGGACGGCGCGAGGGAAAAAGGGTTGACGCTCGCGATCGCCCGTCGCTTGAAGGGCGTCATCGAAGCGCGCCTCGGCCTCCGCGTCCTGCTGACGAGAGACGACGACCGCGCCGTGCCGGTCGACGAGCGCACGTCGGTCGCGAACAACAACAAGGCGGATCTGTTCCTCAGCCTTCATGTGAACGGCTCGGTGCGGCGATCCGCGTCCGGCGCGTCGATCTACGTCGCCGCCTTCGATCGCGAGGCGGCGCAGGCGTCCGGCGGGGGCGGCGAGCGCCTGCCGGCCTTCGGCGGCGGCTCCCGCGAGATAGAGCTCGTGCCGTGGGACCTCGCGCAGACCCGGCATCTCGACCAGTCGTCCGCGTTCGCCGATCTGGTGCACCAAGCGTTTCGCGATCACGTGCCGCTGGCCGCACAGCCGGTTGACCGCGCGCCGCTGCGCGTGCTCGAGTCGGCCAACATGCCTGCGGTACTGGTCGAGCTGGGCTACCTGACGAACCCGGATCAGGCGAAGCTGCTCGCCGGCGACGCGTTTCAGAACACCGTGGTGCAGGCGCTGTTCGACGCGATCGTGAGATTTCGCGATACGTTGCCTGGCGGAGGGACCCGCTGATGGGCCGCCGAAGCGCGATCGCGGGGACCGCCGCCGTCCTGGTGGTGTTGGTCGCCGTGATGTTTTGGGCGAAGCAGGCGCTGCCGGGCTTCGGCCGCCCCGCATCGACGCCGGCCGTCGCCGCGGCGCCCGCCGTGCCGGCGCCGCCGGGGCGCAGGATCAAGGCGCGGCTCTTCTACGTCGCCGAGGACGGTACGCGGCTCACCAGCATCGAGCGCGACGTGGCGTACGGCGAAGGCGCCGACGAGCAGGCGCGCGAGATCATCGCCGCGCAAATCGCGCCCGTCGTCGACCCGCTGGTGTCGGCGATCCCGCCGGGCACCACGCTGCGCGCGGTGTTCATCACCAAAACCGGCGACGCATACGTCGATCTGAGCCGCGAGGCGCGCGCGGCGCATCCGGGCGGCACCGTCAACGAGCTCCTCACGGTGTACACCATCGTGAACGCGCTCACGGTCAACCTGCCGGCGGTGACCGGCGTGCAGCTGCTGGTCGACGGCAAAGAGGCCGACACGTTGTCGGGCCACGTCGATCTCCGGCGTCCGCTCGCGAAAAATCTCGCGTGGGTCCAGTAGACTAGCGGTCATGCGATCCGATCAACGGCCGGCGGACCAGCTCCGCGACACCACGCTGATTCCCGGCTATACGATGCACGCGGAAGGGTCGGTGCTCATCAGCGCGGGCCATACCAAAGTCATCTGCACGGCGAGCGTCGAGGACCGGGTGCCGCCGTTCATGCGCAACACGGGGAAGGGCTGGGTGACGGCCGAGTACGGGATGCTGCCGCGTGCCACGAGCACACGCATGCAGCGCGAGGCCTCGCAAGGCAAAGTGGGCGGGCGCACGCAGGAAATCCAGCGGCTCATCGGACGTTCGCTCCGCGCGGTGACCAACCTCCCGGCGCTCGGCGAGCGCACGGTGTGGATCGACTGCGACGTCATCCAGGCGGACGGGGGCACGCGCACGGCGTCGATCACCGGCGCGTTCGTCGCGCTGGCGCTCGCGCTCGAGAAGCTGCGCGAGCGCGACGTCATCCGGACCATCCCGCTCACCGACTACGTCGCGGCGACCAGCGTCGGCATCGTCGGCGGAGAGCCGCTGCTGGATCTGGCGTACGAGGACGACAGCCGCGCGGACGTCGACATGAACGTCGTCAAGACGGGCGACGGCCGGTTCATCGAGGTGCAGGGAACGGCCGAAGCGATTCCGTTCGGCCGCGACGCCCTGCTCACGCTGCTCGACCTGGCCGACCTCGGCATCAAGCAGCTCGTCGAGAAGCAGGCGGCGCTCATCGGGCACCTGGTAAAGAGGTCGTAGGACCGAGAACGAGGTGTAGGGCCGGCCGCGTGTCGGCCCGGGCGGACACGGAGTTCCGCCCCACCGTTGAACATGATCCTCTCTCGCACGATCATCCTCACTCCGCTCGGTGACATGCTGGCGCTGGCGTCGGACGAAGGGCTCTGCGCGCTCGAGTTCACGACCGTCAACGGGCGCGCGCACGGCGAGGAACGGCTGACGCGCCTGCACGCGCGTCTGCAGCGGTGGTTTCCGCCGCACGAGATGGTGGATCGAGAAACACCGACGATCGCCCGGACACGCGGCTGGCTGACGGCCTATTTCGACGGCACGGCTGCGGCGATTGGCGATCTGCCGCTCGACATGCACGGCGCGCCGTTCGAGAAGCGCGTCTGGCTCGCGCTGCAGACGATCCCGCCAGGAGAGACGACCAGCTATGGGGCGATCGCGCACGCGCTCGGCTCGGCCGGCGCCTCCCGCGCCGTGGGCGCGGCCAACGGCGCCAACCCGGTCGCGATCATCGTGCCCTGCCACCGCGTCGTCGGATCGAGCGGATCGCTCACCGGGTACGGCGGCGGGCTCGACCGCAAGACATGGCTCATCGATCACGAGCGGCGCTGGCGGACGGCGCCGCAGGCCTCGCTCTTCTAAACCACCGTGCTTTTTCGTCCGTTTCGTTGTCGTTCGGGTGTTTCGCGATCCGGTGTCGATAGCGGTTTTCACCCGCCTGTCGTCCGATCCGCATCCGGACGCGTCATCGACGTGGAAACGGCTTCAACCGAAATGGGATTCGAGAAACATCCGAAGCGCGCGGAAGGCCTCGCCGCGATGGCTCACGGCCGCCTTCGCATCGCCGGCTTCGGCAAACGTCCGGCCGTAGGGCGGATAGAAGAAAATCGGGTCGTAGCCGAAGCCGTCTTGCCCCCTGGGTTCCGGCGAGATGCGGCCTTCGACGCTCCCGCGGGTCTCGAACAGCACGCGGCCGTCGCGCACCAGCGCGAGGGCGCAGACGAAGCGGGCTGGGCTCTCGCGATCGCCTTTGGCGCGGAGCGCCGCGTCGATGCGCGCGAACTTGTCCGGATACGGCAGGTCGGCGCCGCCGAACCGCGCCGACTCGACGCCGGGTGCGCCGTCGAGCGCGTCAATCGAGAGGCCGGAATCTTCCGCCACCGTCAGCGCCCCGGTCGCGGCCGCATAGTACAGAGCCTTGGCGCGCGCGTTCTCCTCGAAGGTCCGTCCGGTCTCGTCGGGCGCCGCGATGTCCGGCCACTCCGCCAGCGTGAGGATGTGAACGGCGGCCCCGGCGAGCAGCTGGCGGATCTCGCGCACTTTGTTGGCGTTGGTGGTCGCGACAAGCAGTCTGATCACAGTCTTTGCGATCCGGGCTCGCGTTGCGTTCCCGTTGAACTTCGGAGATTTGGCCGCGGGCGGCGACCCGAAGGTCGTCCGCCCGGGGAATGGTGGACGGTCGGTCGGCCGGCTGATGATGGGCTCAGTTGGCAGAATGAGTGCCCAGCCGGCGCGGGGAGATAACTGCGATACGTCAGGCCGCTCCGGCAAAGTGCGATCGAAGCGACCCTCTGACGGGCGTGGCATGCTCGACGCGCATGAACGCCCCGTCGCGAGTCCTGAACAGAAACTTGGCATCCACGAGCGCGCCAAGCAGCGCGTCACACAACACGGCTTCGAGACCCCACAGTCGGCGCGCCTGCGGGCTGGTCAGTCGCAAGCCGGGCATTTCGAGAAACTCACACTGAACTCGCCTGAGCACGTCGTCGGCTGATGGGTGATGCTCGGGCACCATGCCTTCCGCCTCCCTGGGTTTCTCTCCTCGGAACGCCTGCAGATCGAGCAACGCAGATGCCACCGACATTTCTGCAAGACGCGCGCGGAACGGCCGCGCCTTCGGCCAAAACAGGCCGAATCTTGGCGAGCGCGTGGAACTCGAGAGCGGTAATTGCTACACGCGACCCCGGATGACGTTGGGTACCCGACGCTCCGTGTAGGAATTCACATCAGACCACGAGCAATTGCGACCTGTCCCCAAACTTGCATCCGTCGGGGGCATGACTGACACGGATTTGAATCGGGCCACCCATCGCGCGGCGGCGAGCGTGTGGGAACGCAGTGGGTGGGACGGGACGCGCGAACAGCTGGCGATGACGCGATGGCTCGTCGGTATCGGTGGCGGCGCGCTCGCCCTGCAGGGGCTGAGAGCGCGCACGCTCACCGGCTCCCTCCTGGCGGGCATCGGCGGCAGCCTGGCGTGGTGGGCGCTGACCGGCGAAGGGGACCTGCCGGACGCGCGCCGATGGCTCGGGCACGCCATGGAGCGCGCCGGGTGGCACACGGACGACCGCGTCCACGACGAGTCGGCGGAGTCGTTTCCCGCCAGCGACGCGCCGTCCTGGACGCCGACGGTCGGCACGAGCCTCGGCGGACGCGCCCGGACTCGTTGATGCTGCGTGCGCTGAAGGTACCGATCTCGTGGGCGGAGCTCGCTCGGCGCACCTCCCGCGAGGTGGTGGCCGACGACTGTCTGGGGCTGGCCGCGCAGCTCGCGTACTATTTTTTTCTCGCGCTCTTCCCCGCGCTGCTGTTCCTGGCCGCCATCGTCAGCTTCATCCCGGTCACGGGGCTGCTCGAGGCGATCACGGGTAACCTGTCGCGCGTGGCGCCGAGCGAGGTGCTGTCGATCGTTCAGGACCAGATTCTCAAAATCGCGCACGCGAAGAACGGCGGCCTCCTCACGCTGGGGATGATCGGAACGGTCTGGAGCACGTCGGCGGGGTTGAACGCGATCATCGACACGCTCAATCGGGCCTACGACATCCAGGAAGGTCGGCCGTGGTGGAAGGTCAAGCTGATCGCGCTGGGCCTCACGGTGACGCTCGCCGTCTTCATCGTGGTGTCGTTCACGCTCGTCCTCGTCGGCCCGGCACTGGCCGAGAAGGTGGCGGTCTGGGCGCACATGGGGCCGGCGTTCGCCTGGAGCTGGAAGATCCTGCAGTGGCCGATCGTCTTCCTGCTCGTGACGCTGGCCGTCGCGCTCATTTACTACTACGCGCCGGACGCGAAGCAGGAGTGGGTCTGGATCACGCCCGGGTCTCTGCTCGCGACGACGCTGTGGCTGGTGATCTCGCTGGCGTTCAAGTTCTACGTGGCGCACTTCGCTTCGTACAACGCGACCTACGGCACCATCGGCGGGGTCATCGTGCTGATGCTGTGGTTCTACCTGTCGGCGCTGGCGGTGCTGGTCGGCGCGGAGTTGAATGCCGAAATCGAACATGCGTCCCCGTTTGGGAAAGACCCCGGCGAAAAGGTGGCGGGCGAAAAGAAGCAGATCGGCGCCGTCGCGGGCCCGGCGCGGCTCGGGCAGACGGCCGCGGCCGCCATCACCCCGGCCATTGCCTGCGCCAACTGCGGACTCGATGAGGGTCTGCCGCCCGCGCGCCCGGCCGCTGCGCCGCCTGCGCGCCCGGCGCGCCTGAGTGACTGGATTCTGAGCGGCCTCGTGCTCGGCGAGGTAGCGTGGGTCACCTACGCCAAGCTGCGATCGCGGTTCCGCACCATCAAGTCATAGACGTTCCACACGTCCACCGGGCGCTCCAGTATTAGAATGAGCGCCTGGTGGTGGACACGATCTTCCGGTTCCTGTTCAAATATCCGCCCCTCATGTTCCGTCAGGGCGACTTCACGGTGGGCTTGTCGCGCCCGGTCGTGCTCGCGGTCGGGGCCGCGGCGGCGCTCGCGGTGCTCGCGCTGTTCACGTATCGCGGCGTGCCGGCGACCGAGCGCCCTCGCGATCGCGTCGTGCTGGTCGGCCTGCGCCTCGCCGCGCTTGCGGTCCTCCTGTTTTGTCTCTTCCGGCCGGCGCTGGTCCTCAAGGCCGCGGTGCCGCAGCAGAATTTCCTGGGCGTCCTGGTGGACGATTCCCGCAGCATGTCGATTGCGGACCTGGACGGCCGGACGCGCAGCGCGTTCGTCGGGGAGCAGCTGACCGGACCCCACGCCAGGCTGCTCGACGCGCTGTCGCGGCGGTTCGTCGTCCGCTTCTTCAGCTTCGCCTCGTCCTCCACTCGCGTCGCGTCCGCCGCGGATCTGACGTTCGGCGGGACGGCGACGCGGCTCGCGACGGCGCTCGACCGCGCGCGCGACGAGCTGTCCGGACTCCCGCTCGCCGGCCTCGTGATGGTGAGCGACGGCGCGGACACGTCGAACGACGCCATCGACGAGACGCTCGCCAGCCTGAAGGCGCGCTCGATTCCGGTGTTCACGGTGGGCGTCGGTCAGGAACGCTTCGCGCACGACGTACAGGTGACGCGCGTCGAGACGCCCCGGAGCGTCCTCAAGGGCACCGCGCTCGTCGTCGACGTCGTGCTGTCGCAGACCGGCTACGGCGGCCAGACGGTTCCCCTCAGCGTGGAAGACGACGGGCGGATCGTGAGCACGCAGGAGGTGACACTGCCGCCGGACGGCGAGTCGGCGACCGTCAAGGTGCGCGTCACCGCCAGCGAAGCCGGCGCACGCACGTTCAAGTTCAAGGTGCCGGCGCAGACCGGCGAGCAGGTCACGCAGAACAAC
>JAYVYV010000412.1:0-7548 GCA_043783985.1 Acidobacteriota bacterium
GCGCTGACCGCCATGACCGTGCTCGCGATCGGGACATTGTCGGTCGGCGCCCAGCAGACGCCGCCCGTCGGGATGACGTCGCACGCCGGGGCCAGAACCACCGTCACGAAGGCCGCCCTCTCGAAGGTGAAGGCGGACGCCTTCACGACCATCCAGGGCAACGCCCTCAACTCGACCAACGGAGCGATGGGCGAGACCACCGTCCGGCTGCGCGACGCCCGGTTCGGACGCATCGTCGATACGCAGCTCACGGACAAATCCGGGCTGTTCGCCTTCAAGGCGATCGATCCGGGCACCTACATCGTCGAGGTGATGGGCAACGACCAGTCAGCGGTGCTTGCGGCGAGCCAGCTCCTCAACGTGAACGCCGGCGAAGCCGTGTCGGCGGTCGTCAAGCTGCCGTTTCGCATTCCGCCGTTCGCCGGCATCATGGGCAGCACGAGCACGCCGTCGGCGGCCGCCGTCGCCACGCAAGCCGCGGCGAGCAGCATCGCCGCCGTGGTGCCGACGAGTCCGATCAGTCCAAACCAATAGGAATCTGAGGATCTGAGGATCTGAGGGTCTGAGGATCTGGGGATCTGAGGATCTGTGGATCTGAGGATCTGGGCCGACGCTCAGGTCCGCCCTGCCGACGCGCTTGCTACAATCGCTCGGGATGCAACGAGCGAAGGGCTCGGGGTCCGGGGCTCCGGGCTCACGACATGGGGTGTGGCTGGTCCTGGCCTTGACAATGGGCTGCGCACGAGCGCAGCCGCCGGTCAGGCCGAACGTCTTGCTGGTGACGATCGATACGTTTCGCGCGGATCGCGTCGGCACGGGCGTCGCACCGACGCTCGATCGGCTGGCCGCGTCGGGCATCCGCTTCACCTCCGCGCGCACCGCGGTACCGCTCACGCTGCCTTCACACACGACGATTCACACCGGGCTGCTCCCGCCGGTGCACGGCGTCCGCGAGAACGGGATCGACGCGCTCGCCGGCGCGCATCAGACGCTGGCGCGTCTGCTGAAGGACGCCGGCTACGACACGGCCGCTTTCGTCGGCGCGTTCGTGCTCGATCACCGCTTCGGCCTGGCGCAGGGGTTCGACACCTACGACGACCAGATCCCCCGCGACCCCGGCGCGACCGATCGCCTCGAGGCCGAGCGCCCCGCGAAGGCCGTCATCGATCGCGCACTGGCATGGCTCGACGCCCGCCCCCAATCCGCAATCCACAATCCTCAATCCTCAATCTTCATGTGGATTCACCTCTACGATCCCCACGCCCCGTACAATCCGCCGCCGGAGTTTCGCGCGCGCACGAACACACCCTACGACGGCGAGATCGCCTACGCCGATGCGCAGCTCGCGCGGGTGCTCGACGCGCTGCGCGCCCGGGGGTGGATGGAACACACGATCGTCGCGGTGGCCGGCGATCACGGCGAGGGGCTGGGCGAGCACGGCGAGCGCACACACGGCATGCTGGTCTACGACTCGACGCTGCGCGTGCCGCTGATCATCGCGGCGCCCGGCCATACCGCCTCGGTGCGCGACGCCGCGGTGAGCCTGGCCGACCTCGCACCCACGCTGCTCCGCGCGGCCGGCGTCGTGCCGCCGGACGCGATGAAAGGGCGCGATCTGCTCGACGACACGCTCCGGCTGGAGCCAGACGCCGCCGAAGCAGGACGTCGTGCATCGGGTCGTCGTGACTCCGGTCGTGAGCGGCTTCAGCCGGACCTGTACAGCGAAACGGAGTACCCTCGCGTCGCAGGTTGGAGCCCGCTTCAGGCCCTGACCGACGGCCGCTGGATGACGATCCGCGCCGGCGCGTCGCTCGAGGTCTACGACCTGCGCAGCGATCCGCGCGAAGCACACGACGTCTCCGCCTCGCAAACCGCGGTCGGGACCGCGATGGCGGCCCGCGCGGATGCGATTCACGCGAGCGCCGCGGCGCCGCGCGCGCGCGCGATTTCTCCAGAAGCGCAAGAGCGCCTTCGCGCCCTCGGCTACGTCGCCACCTCCGTGCAGCCGGAATCGCTGTCCGGCGCCCCCAACCCGGCGGCGCGGATCGCGACCTGGAACGCGTTCGAAGACGCCCTCTCCGCGCTCACCGCCCATCGCCCCGATGCGCTGACGACAATGCGGCGCCTCGCGTCCACGAATCCCGACGCGCCCGTGATTCAGATGACCGCCGCGAGGGCCCTGAAGGAACAGGGGCAGATCGAGGCGGCGCTGTCGGCCTATCGCCAGGCGGCGACGCGCTGGCCGACCGACGCGATGTTGCTCCATGATCTGGCGGTCACCGCGCGCGAGGCGGCCAACGCCGCCGGCGCATCGAACGCGGCGGCGCTGCGCGGCGAGGCGGTGCGCGCGGATCGGGCCGCCCTCGCGCTCGCACCCGACAGCGCCGCGGCGCACAACGGCCTGGGCCTGCTGGCGATCGACAACGACAAGGCCGGCGACGCCGTGAAGTCGTTCGAGCAGGCGGCCGCGCTCGATTCCAACAACGCATCGTACTGGGCGAACCTGGGCAACGCGCGCCGCGCGACCGGCGACCGCGCCGGCGCCGAACAGGCGTATCGCCGCGCCCTCGATGCCGATGCGCGCACCGCCGACGCGGCCAACGGCCTCGGCGTCCTGCTCGTCGAAGCGAACCGGCCCGCGGAGGCTGCGCCCTGGTTCGAGCGCGCGATTGCCGCCGCGCCCGATCTCGTCGAGGCACGGCTGAACCTCGGCATTGCATGGCAGAGCGCCGGGAGCCCGTCCCGCGCCGCCGAACAGTTCAGGCTCGTCCTCAGCGCTCGAGGCAGCCATCCTCGCGAGAAGGACGCCGCGGGGAAACTGCTCGCGGCGATGGGAGCGGCGCGATGAGGTCGGCGCAGGGTTCAGGGCTGAGGGCTCAGGGCTTCACGGCGCGCGGGTTGACGATGTTGTTAGCCCTCTGCCCTCTGCCCTCAGTCCTATCGTTGGCGTGTGCGCGAGCGCCGCAATCGTCGGTGGCGCGAGCCAGGAATGTCGTTCTGATCACCATCGACACGCTGCGGGCGGATCACGTCGGCGCCTACGGGTGGGGGCGCGCGCAGACCAGCACGCTGGACGGGTTGGCGAAGCGCGGCGCCTTGTTCGAGCAGGCCTACACCGCCGCGCCGATCACGCTGCCCTCGCACGCGACGCTGCTCACGGGCCGGTATCCGCCAGGGCACGGCGCGCGCGACAACGGCCTTCGCGTCTCGCCGACGGTCCCCACGCTGGCGACCGAGCTGCACGCGAAGGGGTTCGCGACCGCGGCCTTCGTCGCAGCGTTTCCACTGGATCATCAGTTCGGGCTCAACCGCGGCTTCGACGTCTACGGCGACCGCCTCCCGCGCGGCGCCGACGGCCGCCTAGCCAACGAGCGCCCCGCCGCCGACGTCGTCAACGACGCGATCGCCTGGCTCCGGCAGAACTCAGAACCCGGAACGGAGAACTCAGCACCAGCAACGACGAACGCCGAACGTCGAACGTCGAACGTCACGCGTCCGTTTTTCCTCTGGGTGCACCTCTTCGAACCCCATGCCCCCTACGGCGATCCTTCGTCCGCGCGGCCGGCGCTCGATCGCTACGACGATGAGATTGCGACGGCAGACCGGGAGATCGGCCGGCTGATCGCGGCGCTCGGCCCGGCAGCCGCGAACACACTCGTCGTCGCGGCAGGCGATCACGGTGAAGCGTTCGGCGAGCACGGCGAGTACGCGCACAGCATCTTTGTCTACGACACCACGCTCCGCGTGCCGCTGCTGATGAGCGGGCCCGGCATTCCGGCGGGCACGCGCGTCGCCGACGCGGTAACCCTGGCGGACGTGGCGCCGACGGTGATGCGCGCGCTCGGCCTCCCCATGATCGAGGTGGACGGCATCGATCTCTCGCCCGCGTTTTCCCGCACGCCGCTGCCGCCGCGGGAGCTGTATGCCGAGTCGTTCGCGCCGCTCGTCGAATTCGGCTGGGCGCCGCTGCGCGCCGTGCGATCGGGTGCGTGGAAGCTGATCGCGTCGCCCAAGCCGGAGCTGTTCGGCGTGGCCGCGGACCGCGGCGAGCAGGCCAATGTGTACGCGTCCCAGCCGGATGTCGCGCGCCGGCTCGAGTCGCGTGTGAACCGGTACTCGACCGACGCGCTGAACGGGAACGGATCGCCGATCAACGACGAGGCCGCGCAGCGGCTCAGAGCGCTCGGCTACAGCTCATCGACCAACAATTCACAATCGCCGGTGAGCAATCGGCCCGATCCGAAGGACCGGCAGGAGTTGGCCGCCCGCGTCGCGCAGGTGACGTCGGGCGAGCTCTCGGGTCCCGCGCTCCTCGCGGCGCTCGAAGGGATTGTCCGCGACGATCCGCGCAACGGTCAGGCGCAGCTGCGGCTCGGGTACGCGCGCGTGCAGGCCGGCGACTGCCCGCACGCGGAGGCCGCGTTTCATGCGGCCGCCGCGGCAGGACTCCCGACCGCGGACGTCCATCTCGGTCTCGCCACCTGCCTGGGTCAGCGGGGCGATCTCGTCGGAGCGGAACGGGCGCTGGGCGAGGCGCGGCGGCTGGAGCCGGACAACCCCGCGGTGATGGCGAACCTCGGTCTCCTGCAGGCATCGAAGGGCGATTTCGCGGCGGCGATCGGATCGCTGACCGCCGCGCTCGGGGCGGATCCGGCGATGCACGAGGCGCGATTCAACCTGGCCCTCGTGTACGCGAAAGCCGGGCGACGGTCGGACGCGGCGGCCGCGGCACGCGACCTCCTCAGCCGCCTCCCTGCAAACGCGCCACAGCGTCCGGAGGTCGAGCGGCTCATCAAGGCCGTTCGGTAAGTCCGGCGATCCATCCACACGGATTACATTTACGCACAATCCAAATTTGCGCGTCGTTTCCCGCGACCGCACACGCCGCTGTATCCCCACAAACACATCCACCTTAAAGGGTTGGCGTCTACCGTTGAACAAAGTAAACTGTGGTGTTCCGCTTGCAGCCGCCGTCGGACACAGGTCTAGGTGCTTCATCGGACAAGCTTCAGTTATGACTTTTTGGAGGCGTTGGATGAGAAGGCAATTGTTTGGGGCGGCGATTCTTCTGCTGCTCTCGTGCGCATCGGCGTTTGCGCAGCAGACCACGGGCACCGTGACGGGCCGCGTGCTCGATCAGCAGAGCTCGGCGGTTCCCGGGGCGACGGTGACGGCGAAGAGCCCATCGACCGGGTTCACCCGCACCGAAATCAGCGACGCCGAAGGCGTGTACCGCCTGGCCGCGCTCCCCGTCGGCATCTACGAGGTGACCGCGGAGCTCCAGGGCTTCGCGACCGTCGCCAAGAAGGACGTCGTCGTGAACCTCGGGCAGACGGTGGCGATCGATTTCGCGATGAAGGTGGCGGCGCTGTCCGAAACCGTCAACGTCACGGGCGCCACGCCGCTCATCGAAACGACGTCCTCCTCGGTGGGCGCGATCATCGACGTGAAGACCATCGAGAGCCTGCCGCTCAACGGCCGGCAGTTTGCGAACCTCGCGGCCACGATTCCAGGCGTCGGTCTCTCCTTCCATACCGATCCCACGAAGAGCACGCAGTACGCGCCGCAGATCAACGGCGGCAACGGCCGGAACGTGAACTACCAGATCGACGGCGGCGACAACAACGACGACACCGTCGGGGGAATCCTGCAGGCGTTCCCGCTCGAAGCGATTCAGGAATTCAACTTCCAGACCCAGCGCTTCAAGGCCGAGTACGGCCGCAGCAACGGCGGCGTGCTGAGCGTCGTCACCAAGAGCGGCACGAACCTGTGGTCGGGCAGCTTCTTCGAGGACTTCCGCGACAAGTCGATGAACGCGTTGACCGAGAACGAGAAACTGGCGAGCGTGCCGAAGCAGGATTACCGGCGCAACCAGTTCGGCGGCAGCTTCGGCGGGCCGCTGGCGAAGGACAAGATTCACTTCTTCGCCGCGGTCGAGCGGACCCAGCAGGACACCACCCAGGTGGTCAATACCCTGGGACTGTTCCCGAGCAAGGACGGCGTCTTCGCGGTGCCGTACATCGAGAATCTCTTCACCGTCAAGATGACGGCGAACCTGAACGCCGCGCAGTACCTGTCGGTGCGCTACGGCCGGAACAACAATACCCAGCCGTACAACGCCGCGGTCACCAGCACGTTCGACAACTGGGGCGACAGCGCGAACGACCTCAACTCGATCAACCTGAACCACAACTGGGTGGTTGGCGGGTCGAAGCTGAACGAGTTCGTCTTCCAGTATGCCGACTTCAACAACTTCATCAGCTCGCGCAGCTCGGCGCCGAACGAGAGCTTCCCGAACGGCGTGACCGTCGGCGCCAACGGCAACACGCCGCAGACGACATCGCAGAAGAAGTATCAGTTCAGGGACGATTTCTCGTGGCACGTCACGGGCCACGGCGGCCTGGGCCACGACTTCAAGGTCGGCGCGAACTTCATCAACGAGCCGCGCCTGTTCGTCACCTTCAACACCGGCAAAGGCGCGCCCTTCTACGCCCACGTCGACAACACGCTGACCGGACCACTCTCGAGCGTGACGATCAGCGACGGTGATTCGAGCGCGAACATCCCCTTGAAGCAGTTCGCCACCTACATGCAGGACGACTGGCGCATGTCCGACCGCGTGACGGTCAACTGGGGCCTCCGGTACGACGTCATCTCCGGGTTCAACATCGACCAGTCGAAGAACCCGAACTTCGTCCTGATCCGTAACGCGGCGATCGCCGGAAAATTCAACGTGCTGCCGGCGCCCGTGGCTGAACAACTCAACCACTTCGCGGCGGAGCCGACGATCGACAAGAACAACTTCCAGCCGCGCGTCGGCGTCGTGTTCGACGCCAGGGGCAACGGCAAGGACATCGTCCGTGGCGGTTACGGCATCTATACCGATGTCGGCTACACCAACTCGAACGTCCTGTTCGCCGCGTCCGACGCGACCGGGCAGGGGTACGGCAACGTGTTCAACGTCGACGTCTCGTCCGGCATCAGAAACCCCGACGGCACCTTCTTCAGGGTCGGTCAGTCGCTCGACCTGATTCGCAGCCAGAACCAGGCGACGGGCGGCGCCCCGTTCATTGGACAGTATGTGGACCCGCTGCTGCAGATGCCCTATCAGCGGCAGGCCAACCTCGGCTGGTCGCACGAGCTGAGCGCCAACACCGTCTTCAACGTGGATCTCGTCGACTCGCGTGGGCGGGATCTGAACCTGCGTCCGCGTCTGAATCAGCGCATTCCGGGCACGACGATCCGCCGCATCTCGGCGCTGCTGCCGACGCCGTTGAGCCCGAACAGCACCGGCAACCGTCCGGCGCTCAGCGTCGGCCGGAGCGAGTACGACGCGCTGATTTCGAGCGTGCGGCGCCGCCTGTCGAAGGGCTTCGGGTTCACCGCGTCATACACCCTGGCGAACTCGAAGAGCACGATCGGCACGTCGGTCGATCAGCTCAACACCGCCAACATCCAGGATCCGAACAACCCGTTCGATGCCCCGGTTCAGTACGGTCCGACCACAGACACGGACGTGCGCCACCGCGTGGGCCTCTCGGCCATATT
>JAYVYV010000413.1:0-2955 GCA_043783985.1 Acidobacteriota bacterium
GGCGCGCTGCTGGTCGGCAGCAAGGGCAAGCTGCTGCACGACACCTACGGCAGAAACCCGCGGCTGCTGCCCGACTCGCTGCACGCGTCGTTCGGCAAACCGGCGCAGAAGCTGCCGCGCATTCCGCAGGAGAACCACGAGATGAACTGGGTGGACGCGGCCAAAGGCAAGACGCCGGCGTCGTGCCCGTTCGAGTACGCCGCCCGGCTCACCGAGGTGATGCTGCTCGGCGTCGTCGCGCTCAAGGCCGGCCGCAAGATCGAGTACGACGGCGCTACCATGCGCATCACCAACGTGCCCAGCGCGAACCAGTTCCTCGAGCGCGCACCGCGGGCGGGGTGGTCGCTCTAAGGCCGCTGCTGGAGCAGACGCTGCGATGAGGCGGTCTATTTCTCCGTCTTGAGCGCGCGGCGGAGGGTGTCCGCCATCGATCCGAACGCCTCGGCCGGCGCGGCGTCCTCGCGCTCGCGGTAGTCGCGGACGGTGTCGTCGGCGCGCGACGAGCCTTCCGGCACGAGCGCGACGCCGATCCGCTTCTTCTCGAGGTCGATGCTGAGGATCTCGAAGGCGCCGGTCGTGCCTGACGCGAGCGGCGCCGGCCGCCCCTGCGATCGCCCCGTCGGCGCGAAGGTCGAGACGTGCGCCAGCCCCTCGATGCCGGGGGCGAGCTCGACGAACGCGCCGAACTCTGCGACGCGCGTCACGCGTCCGGTGACGACCTGGCCGATTGCGAACGCCTCCTGGACGGTCGACCACGGATCGGCGCTGAGCTGCTTCAGCCCAAGCGCGATCTTCTGCGTCGCCTCGTCGACCCGCAGGACCTTGACGGTGATCTCGTCGCCGGGCTTGACGATCTGCGAGGTGTCCGAGGTCCGCGCCCACGCCATCTCGGACACGTGCAGCAGGCCCTGCACGCCGCCGCCCAGATCGACGAAGGCGCCGAAGTCGCGGACCGAGGCGACGCGCCCCGCGAGGATCGCGCCGGCGACGATCGCCTTGCGCGCCTCGGCCGCATGAGCGCGCTGCTCCTCCTCGAGAATCGCGCGGCGCGAGACGACAAGGTTGCGGCCGCCTTCCTTGTATTCGATGATCCGGAAGGCATACACCCGGCCGAGGTGCGTCGAGGGCTCGGTGCGCAGCGTGTCGATCTGCGAGAACGGACAGAACGCGCGCTGGCCCGCGATGCGGAGCTCGTAGCCGCCCTTCACTTCCTGCTCGACCCTGCCTTCCACCGGCAGGCCCGAGCGGTAGGCATCCTCGAGCTGCCGCGCGGTCGCGGCGCCGCGGATCAACTTGCGCGAGAGCGTGATCCCTCCCACCGTCGACACCACCGTCGCCTGAATCCGCTCGCCGACCGCGACTTCGAGGTTGCCGTCGGCGTCCTTCATCTCGGCGATCTCGATGGTGGCTTCGCCTTTGCCGCCGACATCGATGAACGCGACCTCCGGACCGATTCCGACGATGCGGCCCTCGATGGTCTGGCCGCGCTCGAAGCGCTTCGCCTTGGTGGACGCCTCGAACATCGCGGCGAAGTCTTCGGCCGGGGTCTCTTCGATCGGGGTTTCTTCGATGGGGGTTTCGTCGGTGGGGTCGCTCACACCCTATTCTACTCGTCCGCGGTCAGGGCCATCGCGCGCTTGCGGGTCTGCCCGGCATTTTAGTAGCATCGGCTCGCATCCGACCGGCATCCCGCCGGCCGGGTTTTTCATTTTATGGCCAACACCCACATCTCCGAGCAATGCGCCGTGTACACGATTCCCGGCATGGAGCGGGCCGACGTCCGCAAGGACGTCGTATACCGCACAACCGACGCCGGGTCCCTGACGATGGATCTCTACCGCCCCGCCGACGCCGCGGCGGGCGCGCGGCTGCCCGCGGTGATCTTCGTCGCCGGCTACAAAGACGTCGGCTACGAGAAGGTCTTCGGCCGCACGTTCAAGGACATGGCGATGTCGGTCTCGTGGGGCCAGCTGGTGGCGGCCTCGGGCATCGTGGCGATCGCGTACACGAACCGCGAACCGGTCGCCGATCTCGAGGCGCTGATCGAGCACCTGCGGCAGCACGCGGCGGCGCTCGGCCTTGACGAGCACCGCGTCGGCGTGTGGGCGACGTCGGGGAACGTGCCGCTCGCGTTGTGGGCGCTGATGCGCGGAGAACAAGGAGCGCCGGATCCGAAAGGAGCCGGCCTCCGGTGCGGCGCGCTGCTCTACGGCTTCATGCTCGACCTCGACGGCGCGACCGGCGTCGCCGATGCGGCGCGGTCGTTCAGGTTCGCCAACCCGAACGCGGGCGCGTCACTCAACGATCTGAAGGACGATCTGCCGCTATTGATCGTGCGGGCGGGCCAGGAACAGTTTCCGGGACTGAACGACTCGATCGATCGCTTCTTCGCGCTGGCGGTGGCGCGCAACCGCCCGATTACGCTGGTGAATCACGCCACCGGGCCGCACGCGTTCGATCTGCTGGACGACAGCGAGACCTCGCGGCAGATTATCCGGCAGGTGCTGGATTTTCTCCAGGCTTCCCTGCTCTAAAGAACAGCGCGAACAGGATCAGGACGAACGCCGCGCCCCCGGCGGGCACCATCCAGATGCGGTGCCAGTCGTGCCCCTCGCCGACGCGGTAGGCGTCCACCACCCGTCCCGACGCCCACGATCCGATGAACATCCCGACGCCGAGCGTGACGAACGCGATGAAGCCCTGCGCGGCGGCGCGCAGATCGCCCGGCGCCTTGGTGTCCACGTAGATCTGCCCGGTCACGAAGAAGAAGTCGTAGCAGATGCCGTGCAGCAGGATGCCGGCGTAGAGCATCCAGACCAGGTCGGCGTGGGTGCCGAACGCGAAGAAGGCGTAGCGCGCGGTCCACGCCATCATCCCGACCAGCAGCATCCACTTGATGCCGAGCCGGCGGAAGAACCACGGCATCACCAGCATGAAGAAGATCTCGGACATCTG
>JAYVYV010000414.1:0-7517 GCA_043783985.1 Acidobacteriota bacterium
AAGGCCGTGACCGACATCGAGATTCGATCGGGCGCGACGGACACGGCCGGCGGTCTGGTGTTCACGGCGTTACAGGATGGCTGGGTCATCGCCTACAACGACGACACGCTCGAAGAGCTGTGGCGCTTCAACGTCGGCACGACGCTCAAGGGAGCGCCGGTGACCTACGCCATCGGGCCGAAGCAGTATTTGGCCGTGCAGTCCGGCGGGCGCCACCTGCATCCCGTTAAGTTCGACAAGCTGGAGAACTCGAGCTATCTGTTCGTCTTCGCGTTGAACTGACGCGACATCGAGTACTCGAGTGATTGGGTAATCGGGTAATTGGGTAATTGGGTAATTGATTGACGATGGCGGCCAATCGTCCAATCAATTACCAGATTACTCAATTACTCAATTACCCAATCCATCTTTATTTGGGAAACTCGCTGCACGCGTCGACGTCCGAGCCCCAGTATTCGATGCACTTGGCGCGATCCATCGGACCTTTGCCGACGACTCTGAGCATCAGGAAGTCGGCGACGAGCTCGATCTCGCGCGGCTGGAATGTCGCCGGCGGATCCGCCATCTTCGACTTGAGATCGGCCTGCTTCATGCCGTAGCAGCGGCCGTCGCTGTACGCGAACTTGTCGAAGGCGGGCATCCCCGTTCCCGGCCGTCCGCATTTGATCGTCGTGATCAGCCTGGCCCGGTCGAGCCTCGTTTCGCGCAGATTCGGACTGTCCGGCATCTGGCTGTCCATCTTGCGTCCGTCAGCCGCCCAGCCGTGACACGACTGGCAGTCTCCCTTGCGCAGGTACAATCTCATCCCCTCGGCCACGTCTGCCTCGTCTGGCGCCTGCGATCCGATGACGCGTGCGCCGTTTGCCGGAATCGCGAGCAAGACCATCGCGACCGCCGTCAATTTCAGTGCTGTGCGCATGCCATGACTCCTCGCGGTGAGATTGTACTGCTGTTACGTGCCCCGTCCGACGCGCCGGTCTTCCCTGCCCCTCCTGCGCGGGTGTCACCATCGACCCCTCGCGGACTGCGGCGACCGAACCAGCACGAGGACACGACAGTTCTGCCCGATCGCGATACGATATCCCCGTCGCATGACACCCACTCCCGATCTCGTCGTTCTCTACGAACATCCCGAATGGCAGAAGCCGTTGTTCGCGGCGCTCGAACGACGCGGCGTGGCGTTCGCGCCTTTCGATGTCACGCGGACGGCCTTCAGCAACTTCGAACCGCGTCGCGCCCCGCTTTACTTCAATCAAGCCAGTCCAAGCGCCTATTTACGAGGCAACACGCGGGCGGTGCCGCTGGCGCTCGCCTACATGCGATCGCTCGAACTGCTCGGCGCCAGGGTACTCAACGGCGCCGACGTGTTCGCGCTCGAGCTGAGTAAAAGCGCCCAAGCCACCCTCCTGCGAACGCTCGGCATCGACTGCCCGCAGTCGATCACCTTCAACGACGTGAGCGCGCTACGGCCCTATACGAACGACGTGACGTGGCCCGCCTTGCTGAAGCCCGATCAGGGCGGGAGCGGCGCCCGGATACACGTCGTCGAATCGCTCGCCGAGGTCGAAGCGATCTTCGCCCGCGATCCGGGTGTGTGGCTGCCCGACAACCTGTTCCTGCTGCAGGAATTCCTCCCGCACGACCCCGAACAGGGCATCGTCCGCCTGGAATTTCTCGGCGGGGAGCTTCTCTACGCGATGCGCGTGATCACGCACGGACGCTTCAACCTGTGCCCGTCTCCGGTCTGTAATCCCGACGACGCCAACGGTGTATGTGCGGTCCCCGACCCTGCGGCGGAAACACCACCGGTGGAGTTCGTGCCGTATCCCGAGGTGCCCCGCGAAGCCGTGGAGACCGCGGCACGGATTGTCCGCGCCGCCAGGCTCGACGTCGGCGGAATCGAGTATCTCGAAACGAGCACCGGCCGGCGGGTCTTCTACGACATCAACGCCAACTCGAACCTGCGGCCGTCCATCGCCGCCGCCTTCGGCTTCGACCCGTTCGAGCGCGTCGTCGACTTTCTCGTCGGTCAGCTGAAAGCCTGCGAACGGCCGGTGGGACGCAGCTCACCGCGTTCCTGAGCGACGCCGCCCCGCGAGACAAAGACGTGCTCAGACGCGGCTTGCGACGGCGCCCGGATGCCGGTTCCGCAGCATCAGCAATGACGCCACGAACGCGACAATCATGAGCGTCAGGACCGACAGTTCGATCATCGACGCGCGAAAGACGGTTTCTGGGCGGCTCGTGAGGGTTCCGAATTCGGCCGTCAGCACGAGGATGCGGCGGGTCGCGGCGACCAGGCCGACGATGAGAAACGGCTCGGGCACCAGCGCATGTTCGCGGAACGAGACCTGGACCGTGTACAGCAGCTCGACGATCATCAGCGTGAGGAGCAGCCGATCCAGCAGTCCGATCACCGCGGCGGAAATCGTGCCGGCGGCGAGCTGACGCGCGAACGACACCGCGCCGCTGCCGAGGAGCAGCACCGCGCTGACGGCCAGCAGCGCGCCCAGACCGAGGTACACCGCGTCCTCGACGAGCGTGAAACCGCGCGCGATCAAGCCGCGGGTGCCGGCCTCCGTTGCCGTCTTCATCCCCGCTCGTCCAGAGCGGCCGCCAGGGCGTGAATCGCGGCCACGGCTGGAGAATCGGCTTCGTCGATCGGCGCCCGGCCGGCGAGGTCGGCTTTCCGCAGCCGGTCGTCCATCGGGATCTCGCCGACGAGGGTCATCCCGTGCCTGCCGGCAAAATCCCGGATCGCGGTGCGATCCTCCTCGTCCCGCGTTTTGTTCGCGACCGCCACCACCCGCGGGATGCCGATCTCCCGTCCGAGCTCGGCGCAGCGCCGCGACGTTTCCAGCGATTTGTAATACGGCTCGAGCGTGACGATCAGCGTATCGACGTGCTTCCCCGTTCCCCGGCTGAGATGTTCCAGCCCCGCTTCGAGATCGACGACCGTGACCATCGAGTCCTGTTCGAGCAACGCGCCGATGACATGCCGCACCTGGGCATGAGCACGGCACAGTCAACCCGCGCCGGCGTGGTCGACCTTCCCCATCAGCATCATGGTGACGCCGTCTGGCGTCGACACCCCGTACTGCCGCGCGATCTCCTCGGCCGAGATCCGCAGGCCGACCGTCTTGTTGCCGTCGGCGTCGGTCTTGCCCTCGAGCAGCGTGCGCGGCAGCGCGGTCAGCGCCGCCGTCTCTTCACGGCTCAATCCCAGCGTCAGCGCGAGATTCGGATTCGAGTCGGCGTCGATGGCCAGCACGCGGCGTCCCTGGCGTGCGTACACGCGCGCGAGCGTCCCGACAATCGTCGTCTTCCCCGTTCCGCCCTTGCCGGCGATCGCAATCTTCACAGGCGCCTCATGAATGATGATGATGAGCGCAATCCGCCGGGTTGCCGGACTGATGGCAGTCGCACTCGGGATCTCCGCACTCGCCGTGACCAGGCTTGGTCATGTCGGCGAACTCGTCGGCGAACCGGCGGCCGCCCTCTTTCACGCCCTCCGGCGTCAGCGCGTACCGGATCGTGCCGCCCGGATCCGCGCCGGCGCGGCGGACAAGGCCGATGCCGGCGAGCCGTTCGAGGACGCTGGCGAGCTCTTCAACCGTGCCGTCGAGGAATCGCTTCAGGTCCGCGATGCCGACGTCGGCCATCAGCCCCTCGCCGCGCAGCCAGTACAGGATCTGCAGCGCCTCGTCCTGCTGCCTCAACGGATCCGCGTGGTCAGCCGACATGCGCCCCCCGTTGCGGATTGCGGGCCAGTGCCCCGGTGACGAGCGCGCGCACCTGGGAGACGGCCTCCGGAATGGCCGCGCGGACCGGATCGCTCAGCGGGGCGCCGAGATCGTCGCACCCCTCCGCCTCGCATCCCACAATCCAGACGTGCGCCGGCAAGCAGCCGACGGCCGACGCCATTCGCATCACGCCTTCGGCGTCGGTCTGGTGCATGTCGATCTGCGCCGTCCGGCTGCGCGCGAGCCCGACCGGATCCGGCTCGAGCACAAGTACCCGGCCGGGCGCCACTCCCCGCTGCACAGCGTCGACGATGATGAGCGTGTCGAAGCCGTCCATCAAGTGCTGGACCAGGCCGACGCCGGCAATGCCCGTCTCCACCAGCGTCACCGACGGCTCGTCCGCGAAGGTGTCCTTCAACGCCTCGAGCACCAACACCCCGAACCCATCGTCGCCGCGCAGGACGTTGCCGATGCCTGCGATCAGCACGCGCGGTCCCGTGGCGGGCGCCGTCATGAAATCACCTGGGGCTGCGGCGTCTGGTTCATCGCCACGTAGACGGAGCCGTCGCGCACGCTCACGCTGAACGGTTCCAGGTCCAGCCCCGAGCCGCCAATCCGTGCGCCCGAGCGCGGATCGAAGCGGCAGCCGTGCCACGGGCAATGCAACTCCCCGTTGGACAGCGATCCCAGGTGCAGCGGGAGCGCGCTGCCGGGACACGTGTTGCGATACGCGACCACGTGTTCATCATCGTCCAGCGCGAACAGCAGAACAGGAACATGCTCGATCTCGACCGCCTTCAGCACGCCGCGCGGCAGATCGGCGCGCGCGAAGGCCACCTTCCAGGCCGGGGCGCGGCCGCTGACCTTTCGCAGCGGGATGAACGTCGAGGCGTTGGCGGGCGTCACCTCGACATTGCTCTGGACCGGTTGCAGCGGATCGGTGGGCACCAGGTCGTACAGGACGAACAACGTCTTCACCAGCGGGTCGGCCACGATGCGTTCGACGAAGCCTTTGCCCCCGAGCTCGGTCATCAGCTCGAACAGGCGCCAGACGCACGACCGATGAAGGTGATCGATGTTCTCCAGCAGCTCGAAGATCTGCTGCCGCTGAGGCTCGTCGTAGGTCGACTCGACCATCTCGACGATGGCGGCGATGCGCGAGGCGTGCTGCTCGATGTCGCTCATACCTTCAGTGCAGCGACGCCATCGGCGCCGGACGGGACGGCGGAATCGAGTCCGGTCCGCCGAGGCCGGCAACGGGCCACCGCGCGGACACGGCGGGATCTTCGGCCAGCGCGTGCGCGATCCGCGTCATGTCGTCCAGCCGCGACTCGATCGTGTCGCTGAACGCCACCCCGAACTCCTGGTTCTCCGGCTGCACTTCGACGACGAAGACCGCAGGCGGCAGCGCGCCGAACTGCCGCACGACGACCATCAGGTTGTCGAGATCGACGATGCCGGTGATCGCCTGGCCCACGCGCGCCTGCACTTCGTCGGGATCGGGCATGACGCCGTCCCAGCGGTACCACCGGAGGCTGCCGGGAGGCAGGCCGCGATCGACGGCCGCCACGAACACGATGCGGTCGTAGGGCGGTGTCGCGTCCTCGAGCGTCTGGGCCACGGCGACCGGCCCGTAGCTCAAATCCTCGACGTCCACGCCCGCGGGCCACGTTTCGCGCGTGAAGCGGTCCGCGAGCACGGGGCCGACGGACAGATCGGTCATGTGGCAGTAGCCGACGCCTGCCACCAGCGTCCGCTCACTCATCGACGCCGCATGCGCAGGTGTTGACCTCGCGGGAGATCACGGTCTCTCCACCGTAGATATGGGTGGTGCACGGCATGCACGGGTCGAAGCTGCGGATCGTCCGCAGGATGTCCACGCCTTTGAACTTGTCGGGGGAGGAGAATTCCTCGAGCAGCGGCGTGTTGAGCACCGCCTCTTCGTACGGACCGAGGTTGCCCCACACATCCCGCGGCGACGCGTTGAGCGTCGACGGCGTGATGATCTGATAGTTGGTCACGGCGCCGTCTTCGAGCACGAGGTGATGTGTGAGGTAGCCGCGGCCGGCGCCCCAGAAGCCGACGCCGACCTGCCGTCCCGTTTTTGGAATCTCGAACGGCGTGCTCACCTCGGTCTTGCCGTACTTGAGGTAGTCGAGCCCCTTCAGCCAGTCGTTCATCGACACCAGCGTGTTGAACGCCATGGCGTACGCCCGGGCCCGGTTGCGCTCGAACGCGTTCCAGACCTCCGGGATCTTCCACTCCAGCTCCATCTCCGGCAGCGTCCCTTTCGGGAGCACAAACTTCAGGCTGGTGCCGGTCGACTCGATGAAGGAGTTGGGGCGCAGCTTCTGCGCGGCCGCCGTAATCCAGAGGCGCGCGTAGGCGCCCGCCTCGGTCGCCTGCCGATCCCAGCGGGGCGAGGTGGACCAGGAATATTTCTCTTTCCAGTTCTGGCCGGTCGGCTTGGGCTTGGTCGATTTGTTCCACGGGTGGTACGGGCTCAACGGGTTTCCTAACGGATCGGTCGGGAACGGATGCTCGCTCCACCCGTCGTAGTACGAATGCTCGACGAACTCTTCGAGCCCGGAGTTGATCGCGGTCAGCTTGGTCGTCACCAGTTTGCCGTCCACGATGACTCCGGGGGTCGACCAGCGGCGCTCGCCCCACGCATCGCAGTTCGCGTACTTGGCGTCGTAGCTCTCCGGATCGTCCCAGATGCCGACGTCGATCATGTTGGCCGGGCGCTCGCCGACGTGCTTGTACTCGGGGTTGGCGGCGTAGAAGAACTCGGTGAGGTCGTCCCAGATCGCGATGACCTTCTTGGAGTAGTCGAACAGCTGATGCAGGCGTGTGTAGAACTCGTTGAAGACCTGCAGCGATACGGTGGTGCTGACGCCGCCCGGCACGATCGTTTCCGGGTGCGGATACTTGCCGCCGAGCAGCACGTAGGCTTCGCGCGCGACGCGCGTCATGTGCAGCGCTTCCACGTAGAGCCGGCCGGTCAGCGGGTTGAGGTCGGTCATGATCGACGCGATCGTCGAGTAGCCGTGGACGTCGCGGCCCGGCGCCGACGCGCCCTGCGCGCGCGACCACAGGCTGGGCGTCGTCTGCTCGACGATCGCCTGCGAATAGTCCGGCCCGGCCAGGAGGAACAGGTGCAGCGGATGGTCGTAGCAGAACTCCATCGACAGCATCAGGTTCCGCACGATGACGCCGAGCGGCGGCGGCGGCGCGTCGATCGCCATCTCGATGGCCAGCGCCGCGCAGGTCGCATGCACGCCGCCGCAGACGCCGCACGCGCGGCTGGTGATGAAGATGGCGTCCCGCGGATCCCGGCCGATCATGATGATCTCGTAGCCGCGGAAGAGCGTCGCCATCGAGTTGGTCGTCAGCACTTTCCGGGCCTGCAGGTCGGCCACGGCGTGAAACGCCAGCGCGCCGGCGACCCGCGTCACCGGGTCGTAGTCCACGTCCTTGATGTAGCCGTTGCGGTTCATCAGATCGCGGATCTGACCCTCGGTCAGCGGGCGAGGCCCCTTGATACGCGGGTTCTCGCTGACGCCGAAGGCGTCGATCGCGTCCGGGCGCAGGAACATCTTCCCGTTCTGGTCGAACTCAATCGGCAGGTTCTTGAAACACATCGTCAGCGCCTCACGGCATCGGCCGTTCGTCCCAGGTTCTTCTCAACCGTGAGCAGCTCGTCGCGGAGTGCGCCGAGCGCGCCGGCGATGGTCGCGATCTTCTCGTCCAGCGGCTTCACGTTGGCGGCCA
>JAYVYV010000415.1:0-7510 GCA_043783985.1 Acidobacteriota bacterium
TACAACTACCAAGTCAACCCGTCGTTCGGTGGCCCGATCGCCAAGGACAAGGTCTGGTTCTACTTCACCTACAAGTACGAGGACCAGAAGGTCTTTGTCCCCAACGCGAAGTTCGCGGACGGCAGCCCGGCGTATCGGAATTACATGGGCAACTACAGCGGCGTCGGACGGCTCACCATCGCGGCGTCGAGCAAAGACAAGGTTCGCCTCTACATCGAGAAGCAATTCAACGGCGAGTTCTTCAACGGTTTCAACACGTATGCGGTGACTACGCCGGAAGCGTCGACCGACGCGTTCGGCCGGGGCTGGATCCCGCAGGTCCGGTGGACTCGCGCCCAGTCGAGCAAGCTGCTGTTCGAGGCCGGCCTCGCTTACTACACCCAGCCGTACGAGCAGAACTGCTCCGCGATCGCTCCGGCGGGGGCCTTGCCGCACCTCAATGGCTCGACCGGCCTGTTGACCGGCCGTTGTGGCTATTTCATCCCCGAGTACAAAAGCACGACCAAAGACTACAGCTCGATGGCGTCGGCCAGCTACGTCACCGGCTCGCACGCGTTGAAGTTCGGCATGACCGACGGCTGGGGCGAGAACTCGCGGACCTTCGCGCCGCGCGCCAACATCAACACGCTGATCACGCTCAACGGCATCGTTCCCGGCGTGAACGACTTCCCTGTCCAGGTCGTGGTCTACAACACGCCCACCACCGGCATCCAGAACGTCAACAGCGACCTGGGCATCTACGGCCAGGACGCGTGGACGATGAAGCGGCTGACGCTGAACTACGGCGCGCGCTTCGACCACTTCAACGCGTCGGTCCCGGCCGAGTCGGCACCGGCGTCGACCTGGATCGCCGCCCGCAACTTCCCCGCGATTCCCAACGTGCCGAACTGGAACGACTGGTCGGTGCGTCTCGCGGCCGCCTACGACCTCACCGGCGACGGCAAGACGGCGTTCAAGGCGAACGCCGGCAAGTACGTCGCCTCGCAGGCGGCAGGCTTCGCGCAGACCTTCAACGGCATGAACGGCGCGACCCAGCCCCGCAGCTGGAACGACGCCGACCGGAACAATTCGATTCTCGACGCCGCGGGGAACATCCAGACCAACGAGGTCATTGGCGGCACGTCCAACTTCGGTCAGATTACGGCCCGTCCAGACCCGAACCTCAAGCGCGGCTACAACTGGGAGTACAGCGCGCAGGTGCAGCGCGAACTGATGCCGCGCGTCTCGGTCACCGCCGGCTTCTATCACCGCGATTTCTACAACCTCCAGGTCGCGGACAACCAGAACCTGAGCGCGGCGGACTGGACGCCCCTGTCGGTTGCCACGCCGACCGATAGCCGCCTGCCGCTGTCAGGCCAGGCGATCCCGCTGTACAGCCTCAACCCGAACAAGGTCGGCATCGCGACAGACAACCTGCTGACCTATTCGACGCAGAACACCACGACCTACAACGGCTTCGAGGTCAGCGGGAATATCCGTCGTGACAAGTTCATCCTGTTCGGCGGCGTCACGACCGATCGCCTCATTACCACCAATTGCGACGGCTCGGGCTCAACCGACGGCACCTCGGGCCGCGACAACCCGAACGGACTGCGGTTCTGCGAGTCGGTGAGGGCGACCTCGGGCCAGCCGGCCGGCATATTCCGGACCACGCTCAAGGCCTCGGCTGCGTATTCGTTCCCGTACGACATCCAGTTGAGCGGATCGTTTGCGTCGATCCCCGGTCCGGCGGTGGCCGCCAACTACACCGTCACCTCCGCGCTCGCGGGCCGACCCATCGTGGGTTCCACGGCCGGCGCGGCCACAATCGTGGTGAATCTGGTCGAGCCGAACACCGTGTTCCTCGACACGGTCAATCGCCTCGACCTGCGCCTCGGTAAAACGTTCCGATTCAACAACACAAGAATCCAGGGCTTCGCCGACGTGTTCAACGTGTTGAACGCCGGAACGGTGCTGTCGATCAACCAGACCTATGCGGCGTCGGGCACCAACGGGTGGTTCAGGCCGCTGACCATCGTCGACGGCCGATACGTGCGCTTCGGGCTGCAGATGAACTTTTGAAGAATCTGAGGATCTGAGGATTTGAGGATTTGAGGATTTGAGGATTTGAGGATTTGAGGATTTGAGGATTTGAGGATTTGAGGATTTGAGGATTTGAGATTTATTTGAGGATCTGGGGCCGCCGGCGGCAACCCGCGGCGGCCCTTTCTTTTTTGGCGCGACGAAGACTGTAGTCGCGATCACAGCACCGTAATCGGGCGGCGCGTCCGCGGCCCATTCAGCATCGATTCCCGTTGTTTCCGTTGCTGACCCGCTGGCACGCGCGTTGCCCCGTCCTTGCCGATCCATTCATGCAGCGTCTTTCCGCTCGGTCTCTGGCATTCGTGTGGCTGTTCGTGCTGGCGGCGGCGGGCGCCCCGCACGCCGAGCCTGGCGTGAGCTGGCTGGCACGGCTCAATTTCTATCGCGCCACCGCCCTGCTGCCGCCTGTCGTCGAAGACTCGACCCTGAGCGGAGCCGTCAGGCATCACGCGCAGTACATGGTGGCGCACGGGATCGTGAAGCACTCCGAGGATCGGAGGTCGTCCTGGGCGACCGCTGAAGGGGCGGCGGCGGCAGCCGTGAGCAACCTCGCCGGCTCGACGCGCGCGACCGAGCCCGACGCGTGGGCTGTGGACCTCTGGATGCAGGCGCCATTTCACGCGCTCGGCATGCTCGATCCGGCCTTGAGGCAGGTCGGATTCGGGATCGAGCGCGCGGCGCACGGGCCGGTTCAGACGGCCGCTGGTCTGGACGTCGTCCGCGGACGCAGCGCGACAGCGAGGCCTGCCTCGTACCCGATCGTCTGGCCGGCCAACGGCACGTCGGTGCCCATCGCCGCGCACACGGCCGAATACCCCAGCCCGCTGACGAGTTGTCCTGGATACGAGGCCCCGGCCGGCCTGCCGTTGATTGTGCAGCTGGGATCGGGCGGCGCCGTGCCGCACGTGACGGGATCGTGGATCCTCGACGGCGACGTCGCCCTCCCGCACTGTGTGTTCGACGAGAGCACCTACCGGAATGTCGACAACGCCCAGCAGCAGCTCGGCCGCCGTATCCTCGCCGCGCGCAACGCCATCGTCCTCATCCCGCGCGCGCCTCTGCGACCGGGATCACGCTACCGCGCGGTCATCGAGGTGAACAGGCGGATGATCGATTGGACATTCTCGATATCGAAGGTTTAGGAAGCTGAGGATCTGAAGATTTGAGGATTTGAGGATTTGGAAATCTGAGGATCTGAGGATCTGAGGATCTGAGGATCTGAGGATTTGAGGAGCTGAGGATTTGCGGATTTATTTGAGGATCTAAGGGCCGCCCACGGGCTCAGGCCGATCCATCGGCTGGATTCTCTCGAACAAGTTCCTCAAACCCTCAAGTCCTCACATCCTGAAATCCTCAAATCCTGAAATCCTCAAATCCTGAAATCCTCAAATCCTCAAATCCTCAAATCCTCAAATTTCCAAATCCTCAAATCCTCAAGTCCTCCAATCCTTAAATCTTCAATGTCCTTCGTGCTCTTTGCGGTACTCTTCGTCGGCGACGATCTTGTCTTTATTCGCGCGGACCTGGCGCTTGCGCGAATCGAGCGCGGCGGCGGCGGTTTTCTCCGCCGAGCTCACCGCGAACGCCGACAGGAGCTTCTCGAGATCCGGGCTCTTGCACGCCGGGCAGGCGACAGCCGGATCCTGCGGCCGCGTGAGCGCCTCGAATTCGTGCCCGCAGCCGCGGCAGCGAAAGTCGTGGAGAGGCATGGCTACTGGGGGAGTGTGGCGAGGACCCGCCGCGGGTCGATGCGCCAGATGTTGCCGGCTTCCAGATTGGACAGCCACACCGATCCGAGGCCGACGCGGACCGCGTCGCCGCCTTTTCCCGTGAACTGCTGCACGACGGTATTGGTCGACGGGTCGATTCGCGAGAGCGGGTACTCGAACGCCGTCACCCATACCGATCCTTCGCCGACGGCGATGTCGCCGCCAGGTCCCGGCACGCCGACCTCGATCGTGGCGACGACCTTGTTGGTCGCGGGATCGATTCTCGACACGCTGCCGTCTCCCTGGTTCAGCACCCACACGGCCCCGCCGCCGGCGGCGATGAAGCGTGGCGCCTTGCCGACCGCGATGGTCTCCGCGATCAGGTTGGTGCGTGGATCGACCCGCGTGACCAGGTTCCGCTCGCTGCTGGTCACCCACAGTGCGTCTTCCCCGAACGCGAGCCCGTAGGATCCGGGCGCGACATACACTTCGGCGACCAGCAGGTTGGTCGCCGGATCGATGCGCGCCAGCGTGCCTTTCGCGTCGGTGAGGATCCACACGCTGCCTGCGCCGGCGACGATGGAGCCTTCGGAGTTGCCGATGGGGGAAGGGATCGTGGCGGTAATGGCGCCCGTCTTCAGATCGACGCGCGTCAGGGTCTGATCGCCGCAATTGGGAACCCAGAGGCTGCCGAACGCCGCCGCAAGCCCGGAGCAGGGGCGCTTGCCGACCGGCACCGTGGCGGCGATCGCGTTGGTTGTCGGGCTCAGCCGCGCTACGCTATCCTTTGGTTTGTTCGAGATCCAGACGTCCTCGTCCACCGCGATCCAGTCGGGGGCGCCGGGAACCTGAAAGACCGCTTCAGGCTGCAGGCGCTCGATCGGAATCTTGACCCCTGGGCTCTTGACACCGGGCTTGGGCGGGGGCGGGGTTTGTACCGGATCGGAGCCCAGCAGGAGAGCCATGACCGCAATGACAATCGGCATCATCGTGCCCGTGCATAATATCTCGACATGATGCGCGGAACCACTCTCGCTCGGGCGGGCTCCTTGATGCTGGCCGCGTTACCCTTGGCGTTCCAGATCGCCGCCGAGGCCCGCCAGACCCCGTCGGCCTTGTCAACGGCCCGGTCCCCGGAGTATTTCGAGGCCAGCGTCCGGCCCGTGCTGGCCGCCAACTGCTACGACTGCCACGCCGACGAGAAGATGGGCGGTCTGCGGCTCGACTCGCGGGAGGGGCTGCTCAAGGGCGGCCGATCGGGGCCCGCGATCGTCCCGGGCGATCCCGACAAGAGCCTGATGATTCAGGCGGTCCTGCAGACGCGCGACACGTTGAAGATGCCGAAGGGCGGGCGGCTCAAGCCGGCCGAGATCGAGGCGCTCACTGAATGGGTGAAGGCCGGCGCACCGTGGCCTGCGTCGACGACCGCGCCGGCCGTCGGGGCGGCGACGCCCGTCGCGCCGACCGCGTCCGAGGGCAAGCTTCCCGCCGCACCCTCGGCGGCCTACGTCATCAAACCGGAGCAGCGCGCCTTCTGGTCGTTTCAGCCGATCGGGGTTCCGCCGGTGCCGGCCGTCTCGCACGCGTCGTGGGCGAAGACCGACATCGACCGCTACGTGCTCGCGCGGCTCGAGCGCGCGGGGCTGACGCCGGTGCGCGCCGCGGACAAACGCACGCTCCTGCGGCGCGCCACGCTGGATCTGATCGGGCTGCCGCCGACCGCGGACGACATCGACGCGTTCGAGAAGGACGACGCGCCCGATGCGTTCGCCAAGGTCGTCGATCGGCTGCTGGCGTCGCCGCAGTACGGCGAGACGTGGGGCCGTCTCTGGCTCGACGTCGCGCGGTACGGGGAAGACGACTATCGCTCGCTTGATCCGAAGCGGCGCGGCTACAACCCGTACCCCAACGCGTATCTGTACCGCGACTGGGTGATCAAGGCGTTCAACGACGACCTCCCGTACGATCAGTTCGTCACGGCGCAGCTCGCGGGCGATCTCGCCGGGGATCCCGCGACGCGCGCCCGCACGCTGCCCGCGCTGGGTTTCCTCGGCCTCGGGCCCTGGTACTACGACAACGGCGCGGTGGAGATCACGCGCGCCGACGAGCGCCACGATCGCGTGGACGTCGTGTCGCGCGGATTCCTCGGTCTGACGGTCGGCTGCGCGCGATGCCACGACCACAAATACGATCCGATTCCCACCAAGGACTACTACTCGCTGGCGGGGGTCTTCCTGAACACCTCGTATCACGAATATCCGCTCGCTCCCAGGAGCGTCGTCGACGAGTACCTGGTGCAGGACAAGCAGATCGAGAAGAAGGAAAAGCTGCTCGAGGAATTCACGCGGGTGGAATCGACGCAGCTCGCCCAGACGCTGGCGTTGCAGGCGTCGAAGTACATGGCGGCGGCGTGGAAGGTGCAGGGGGAGCCGAAAGAGGAGGTGTCGAAGATCGTCGACGCCGAAAAGCTCGACTACGAGCTGTTCGATCGGTGGCTCAAATTCCTGGCCAAGCCGCCCCGCTTCTATCCGTACCTGACGACATGGCAGGCGATGACGAAGGCCGGCGGCAGCGCCGCCGAGGCAAAGAAGCTCGCCGACGAGTTCCAAGTGCTGTTGCTCGAGGTGATGTTCGACCGCAACGAGATCAAAGAGGAGAACGACATCATCGCGGCGAAGGCGCTGGTCGGCACCAAGAAAAAGGAGCCAGGCAAGCTGCCGAGCGACTTCGTCACCAACGACGACTTCTGCCCCGGATGCGGTCTCTCGCTCAAGAGCCTCCCGATCGAGCGCAACAACCTCTGGACCGACGTCTTTCAGCGCGATTTGCAGGAAGGCTTCGATCCGGCGCAGTCGGCCGATCGCATCAAGCCCGGACTGCTCGCGTTTCGCGGCTGGGGGCTGGAGCGCCAGTTGAGCGCGGACCGCCGGCGATACGTCGACGGGCTGCGCGCCGACATCACGGCGCTGCGCAAGGCGCAGCCACCCAAGTTCGCGTTCGTGCACGGGGTCGCCGATGTGGAGAAGCCGGTCGAGCTCAAGGTGAGCAAGCGGGGCAGCGTGTACAACCTCGGCGCCGAGGAGCCGCGGCACTTTCTGGCAGTGCTGTCCGACGGCGATCCGTCGCCGTTCGTGAAAGGCAGCGGGCGTCTGGAGCTGGCCGAGTCGATCCTCCGCCAGCCGCTCGCGATGCGCGTGATCGTCAACCGCATCTGGAAGGGACATTTCGGCACCGGACTGGTGGACACGCCGAGCAACTTCGGCGTGGCGGGCGAGCGCCCCACGAATCCCGAGCTGCTGGAATATCTCGCGCAGCGGTTCGTGGATCAGAAGCGGTCGATCAAACAGCTGCATCGCGACATCATGCTGAGCGCGGTGTACCAGCTGAGCGCCGACCACGCGGCCGCCAACGTCGAGAAGGACGCGGGCAATCGCCTCTACTGGAGGGTCGATCGCCATCGCATGACGGCCGAGCAGATCCGGGACTCGCTCCTGTTCGTATCCGGGGCGCTCGACCTCAAGCCGGGCGGACCATCGACGCCGCTGTCGCCGTCCTTCACCCGCCGCACGGTGTACGGCAAGGTCAGCCGCTACAAGCTTGACGACTACCTGCAGCTGTTCGACTTCCCGAGCCCGAACCTCTCGGCGGAGCGCCGGTTCGTCACCACCGTTCCGCTGCAGCGGTTGTTCTTCATGAACAGCGACTTCATGCAGCAGCAG
>JAYVYV010000416.1:0-21460 GCA_043783985.1 Acidobacteriota bacterium
CTTCGATCTGCGGGCCAAGCTGGGCATGACGCAACGCGTCTTTGGCGCGCAGTTCGGCGTCTCGCGACAGCAAGTGCAAAAGTGGGAGAGCGGCGCAGCCGTGCCCCATCGGAGCCATCTCGACAAGTTGGTGAAGCTCGTGGCCGCGTCGGCCACGGTCCCCGCGCCTCTCACGATTTCTCGCCCCGACATGCTGACTGTCAGCGCGGCGGCGGCGTATATCGGCATCGCCGAGAAAACGATCCGCAACGCGGTGAAAGACGGGCGCCTCGCCTACACCCTGGATACGTCGCCGGGTCCGTGGCCCAGGTCCGGCCGGTACTTGATTCGCTGCACGGATATCGACGACTTCAAGGCGAGCTCGTACGATCCATACTTCCGGAAAGGACGCTGGTTGCGCGCCGATCAGCCACAGGGGCGAACCAGCGCGGTCGTGCCGTTCCGAGCATCCAACGTCAACTCCCCAAGGGACCCGAACCTCTGACCTCGTGCGTGTGAAGCAACGTCTGTCGCAGACTCCCGCGGACTCCAGCGGAATTCCTTAAGGAATCTGGACCCTCGTGGACTCGCGGGGATCCGGAATCCCCCAGAATCTGCCACCAAACTGCCACCAGAACTGACCGCGTGCATCACGAAATTGCCCCCGCGAACCCACCAACTTGGGACGCTGCGACGCTTATGTGTCGACCAAGGTGTCTGCGAGTCGCAGTTTAATAAATGTCTGGCGGGTGACCAATGCCGCCGCGCTTCCCGGTTCATCGACAAGAGCAGATCACCGACGACTCGATGTTGACGCGCTGCACCGCCGTGCTTGCAGAGCGACCGTGCCATTGACCGCCTCACAACCCTAATCCTGGCGTCCCTCCGATGCGGTCCGCGGCCCACCGCTTGACGAGAGGGGACGCGGGCTACCGCGCGAACTGTACGCTGGCGTCGCCGGTAGCAATGCGGTCATCGTGACGTGCTTGATAGCGGAGCGGGGAGTGGTGGCGAGCGAGCGCACCTTCAGCGCGGGGCAGGGTTCTCGCGACGGTGCGCGTCGAAAGGCCCCGGCGATCAGCCTCCAAATCGATGTCGGTGAGGTCGACGCGCAGATCCACACAGCAATGAAGAAATCGATCACTCGTTGCCAGCGGAAGTTCCGCTGCCAGCACCGTGGCAACTGCCCGCGACAAGGTCGCAACACGCCCAGTCTGCCATTGAGTGCAATATTGAACAGTCAGCATCGCGTGCCTCGACTATCGTCGCCTCCGGCCGTCAGGCGAAAGACATCGGATTCACAGTCGAATGTCCGGCGGATGCGTCGGCGGAGTAACTCGCGATGGCTGATCGAAATGTGCCCACCGCCTCGTGGAGCGCCCACGACGAACCAAATCAGAATTTTTCCGTCGCCGCGCCTTCCATTCAGCTGCCGAAGGGCGGGGGCGCTATCCGAGGCATCGGCGAGAAATTCGCCGCGAATCCGGTTACCGGCACTGCCTCCATGTCGATCCCGATCGCAACCAGCCCAGGTCGCGCGGGCTTCGGTCCACAACTTTCACTCTCGTATGATTCGGGAGCGGGGAACGGTCCCTTCGGGTTCGGCTGGAGTCTGTCATTACCTTCGATCACGCGCAAAACCGCCCAAGGCTTGCCACAGTACTCCGACGCTGACGAGTCGGACGTCTTTATTCTTTCAGGCGCCGAAGATCTGGTGCCGGTCTTGGACGCGACCGGACAGCCGGCGCAGTCGCCTGCGTCCGCCGCGAACCTGAACTACCGCATCAAGATGTATCGCCCGCGCATTGAAGGCCTGTTCGCGCGCATAGAGCGCTGGACGCTCCTGGCCAGGTCGGCCGACGTGCACTGGCGCTCGATCTCGAAGGACAACATCCTCACGGTGTACGGCGGCGACCCCGAGTCACGCATCGCAGACCCAGAGGACGCCGGCCGTATCTTCAGCTGGCTGATCTGCGAGACACGCGACGACAAGGGCAATGCGGTTCTGTTTCGCTACAAGGCCGAAGACGGCCGCGGCGTCATGTTCGATAGGGTGAGTGAACGCAATCGCGGCCCGCAGGACGACGCGCGGCGCACCGCGAACCGCTATCTGAAGCACATCTATTACGGCAATCGCTCGCCCCTGTTGAATACCGCGGCGCATCGCCCGTTATTCCTGGACAAGGCGGAGATCGATACCCAGATTCGAAATGCGGATTGGCCGTTTGAAGTGGTGTTCGATTACGGCGAGCACCAGGGCGGTGCACCGAAGCCAGGCGACAACCGCGACTGGGACTTCCGTGCGGACCCGTTCTCCACTTACCGTGCCGGTTTCGAGGTCCGTACCACACGGCTCTGCCAGCGGGTGCTGATGTTTCATCATTTTCCTGGCGAGGCGGGAGTGGGCCGGGATTGCCTCGTACGTTCCACCGACTTCAGGTACTTGAAAGAACCGAGCGATGCCGGCGACGCGATCTACGCCTTCGTGCGTGCCGCGACGCACTGCGGATACCGCCGCAACAACGGCGGCTACGAAACGCGCAGCCTGCCGCCCGTCGAGTTCACGTACAGCGAACCCATTGTTCAGGACACCGTACGCGACGTCGACGAAAGCAGTCTGCAGAATCTTCCTGTCGGCGTAGACGGCAGCGCCTATCAATGGACCGACCTTCATGGCGAGGGGATTCCCGGCATCCTCAGCGAACAGGGCGGCGCCTGGTTCTACAAACGCAACCTGAGTCCGATAAGCCAGCGCCGGGTCGAATTCGCGCCGCTCGAGTGCGTCGCCATCCGGCCGAATCTGTCCTTCGCCCGAGGTCAGGCGCAGTTCATGGATCTTGCGGGTGATGGTCGGCCGGACCTCGTCCGTCTCGACGGTCCCATGCCCGGCCTCTACGAGCATGATGGCGACGAAGGTTGGGGATCCTTCCGCGCCTTCACGTCGCGCCTCAATCGCGATACGCGCGATCCGAACCTCAGGCTCATCGACTTGGACGGAGACGGGCACGCGGACGTGCTGGTCACCGAAGACGACGCCCTGGTGTGGCACGCCTCGCTGGCCGAGCAGGGGTTTGGCCCTGCCACGCGTGTGATCCACGCGTTGGACGAAGAGAAGGGGCCACGCGTCGTATTCGCTGACGGCACCGACTGCATGTACCTCGCCGACCTCAGCGGAGATGGCCTCACTGATTTGGTGCGGATTCGCAACGGCGAGATCTGCTACTGGCCGAACCGGGGCTACGGACGGTTCGGTGCGAAGGTCACCATGGACCACGCGCCGCAGTTCGACAACCCGGATCAATTCGATTACAAACGTCTCCGGTTGGCCGACATCGACGGCAGCGGCACGACCGACATCATTTACCTGCACCGCGACGGCGTCCGCCTCTATTTCAATCAGTCCGGTAACGGCTGGAGCGCGGTGCAGGAGTTGCGTGTGTTTCCGCGTATCGACGATGCAGTCTCGATTGTTCCGACCGACCTGCTCGGCAACGGCACCGCTTGCCTCGTCTGGTCGTCGCCGTTGCCCGGTGACGCGCGCATGCGGATGCGTTACGTGAGTTTAATGGGGGAGCAGAAGCCGCATCTGCTCGTCAGGACCGTGAACAATCTCGGTGCCGAAACGCACGTGGAGTACGCACCCTCCACAAAATTTTATCTGGCGGACAGAGTCGCCGGAAAACCGTGGATCACGAAGTTGCCGTTTCCGGTGCATTGCGTCGAGAAAATCACGGTCAAGGACAACTGGCGCAAGACGAGCTTTGCGACGAAGTACAGCTACCACCATGGTCACTTCGATGCGGTCGAGCGGGAGTTCCGTGGCTTCGGCAGAGTAGAACAGGTCGACATCGAGACCTACGGCGAGTTCACCGCCGGAAATGCCGCGAGCCCTTACATCACGGACGACAAGACGCTCTACCAGCCGCCGATCAAGACAATCACCTGGTATCAGACCGGCGCATCCACCGACCGGCGCCGCATCCTCTCGGCGTTCGAAAAGGAGTACTTCCCGATCCGCGAGAACCGGTTGGCCGATCCCGACCTTGATGAAACTGCGCTGTCCTCCGAGGAGTGGCGCGAGGCGTTGCGTGCGTGCAAGGGTATGGCCTTGCGGCAGGAAGTGTATGAACTGGATGTCGACGCGATCGAACGGGGCGAACAGAAGCCGGTCAGGCTCTTCTCGACCGCGCACCACAACTGCCACATCCGCCGGCTGCAGCCGGCGTGGGGCAATCGACATGCAGTGTTCCTGGTCGCCGAGAGCGAGGCCATCACCTACAACTACGAACTCGACCTGCGCCACAGCCAGGCTACGCCCGACCCGCGCATCGCGCACACCCTCAATTTACACATAGACGAGTTCGGCAACGTCCTCCAGTCGGCAGCGGTCGTATATCCCCGCATCGAACGCCACGTCGACGCCGAGCTGTCGCAGGCGGATCGCGATCTGATCGACCGCGTGCAGCGGGAACAGCACGTCACCTATACCGAGGCGCACTACACCGACGACGTGATCGACGATCCGGGCAACTACCGCGTGCCGGCGCGCTGCGCCGCGTTGACCTACGAGATCACCGGGATTCTCCCCGGAGACAGTTTCTATTTCGCACTCGACGAACTGCAACGCTACCACCTGAGCGATCGGCATCAGAGTGCCGGGCTGCCCGTCGCGGAGATTCCGTACCACCAGCTTCCCGTGCAGACCCAGCCGGCACCGGCGGAGAAACGCCTCGTCGAACACGTGCGGGTGCTTTTTTTCAAGGACACCTTGAGCGGCGCCGACCCCTTGCCTTTTCGACAACAGGGCCGCCTCGCACTCCCGTTCGAGACCTACAAGCTCGCGCTCTCCGACGCGTTGCTGAATGCCGTCTTCCAGCGCCGTGATGCTGGCGGCGTGGTTGTCGACGACAAGCTGGCCATTGAAATCGAGCCCGGTGTCACCGCACGCACCCTGCTCGGGCAGCCGGGCCGCAGCGGCTATGTGGCCGGTTCGGCCATCGAACCTGGCCTCGCCGGCCAATTCTGGATCCGCTCGGGGACAGTTGGATTCGAGAACGACGCGGCGCGGCACTTCTATCTGCCGGAACGCTACACCGACCCGTTCGGCAACATCACGACCCTCGAATACGACTCACGCGATCTCTTTCAGGAAGCCAGCACCGACATGCTTGGCAACAGCACGCGCATCTTAGCCTTTGACTACCGCGTGCTCTCGCCGAGCAAGCTGCGCGACATCAACGACAACGAGACCGAAGCCTGTTTCGACGTTCTCGGCATGGTCGTAGCGGTGGCGGTGAAAGGCAAAGGCCATGAGGCCGACGACCTGAACGGCTTCAACGGCGCGATGACCGATCCCGCGCTCGTCGAGCGCGTCAACTTCTTCTTCAAGGACGCCACCTACAACGAAAGCGAGTGCCGCCGCTGGCTTGGCAGCGCCACCGCACGCTATGTTTACTATTTCGGCGAAATTATCGCTGCGAGTGGACAGACCGTCTGGGGGCGCCATCCGGCGCGCGCCTGCGGCATCCTGCGCGAAACCCATGTTGCGAACCTGAAGCCGCCGGTCGGATTGACGCCGGCACAACAGACCAGGATGCAGGTCGCGTTCGAATGCTCCGACGGTCTGGGTGCGGTGTTGATGAAGAAGGTGCAGGCCGAACCCGCCGCAGGGGAGACCGATCTCCGCTGGATCGCCACCGGCAAGACCATCCTCAATAACAAGGGAAAAACGGTCAAGCAATACGAGCCCTACTTCAGCTCGAATGGCCACCGCTGCGAAGAGCCGCTGGAACAAGGCGTTACCCCTGTCATGTACTACGACGCCGCCGGGCGGCTGGTGCGTACCGAGTTGCCGGACGGGACTCTCAGTCGCGTCGAGTTCTCGCCGTGGCACGTGAAAAGCTTCGATGCCAACGACATCGTCGAGGAATCACGGTGGTATCGGGAACGGCTCACTGCAGCGGAACGGGGCGTGCCGCTGCACGACGGCGCGGCATCTCCGCAGCTCGTGGCTGAAGCCGAAGCCGCAGAAGCGCTCGCGGCGCTCGCCGGCGCCGACGACAAGCGCGCCGCCCGCATGGCCGCCCATCACTCCGGCACTCCGGCGTTGACCATTCTCGACAGCCTCGGACGCGAAGTCATCAGCATCGCTCACAACCGAGCGACGGATGCGGCTGGCATCGAGCGCAGCGAGAGATATCTCACCTTCACCAAGCTCGACGCCGAAGGCCAGCCGCTGTGGATACGCGACGCCCGCGGCAACCTTGTCATGCAGTACATCGCCCCGCCGGTGCCCAACAATCAGGCCGCCGATCCCGCAACGGGTTTCGTTCCCTGTTACGACATGGCCGGCAACCTCCTGTTCCAGCACGGCATGGACGCAGGCGACCGCTGGACGCTGATGGACGCGGCCGGCAAACCGATGCTGGCCTGGGACTTCAGTGAATGGCGAGACAAGAACGGTGTCGATCAAGACGTCGAGAATCGCGTGTACTCGACGGAATACGACGCGCTGCACAGGCCGACGCGCCAGTGGCTCCGCGTCAACAGCCAGCCGCGCACGCTCGTCGACTACACCGAATACGGTGAGACACTTGCCGACGCCAAACAGCGCAACCTGCGTGGCCAGGCGCACCTGCACTACGACCCTAGCGGCGCGAATGAGGTCGAGCGACTGGACTTCAAACGCAAGCCGGTTGCAGTGAGCCGTACGCTCACGAAGAATTACGATGCGCCGTCTCCCGACTGGAGCGTGACCGACCGCGACAGCCTGCTCGAAACCGACACTTACGCACAGGTGACCGAGTACGACGCGTTGGGCCGCATGACCACGCTTTACAACTGGCATCGCGGCGTCGGCGGCCGCGTCGCCGTCTACGTACCGACCTACAACGAACGCGGATTGCTCTCGAGTGAAACCCTGGATGTCGGTGCAACCAAGCAGGCGGTCGGCCATACCGCATCCGGCAAGCCGCTGGTCAACGCCATCGCTGAAGTCCGCTACGACGTCAAAGGCCAGCAAGAGTCGCTCCGTCTCGGCAACCAGACCGTCACACGCTACACCTACGATCCGCAGACATTCCGGCTGCGTCGCCTTTACACGCGGCGCGACGCGAGCTTCACCGATGATTGCGGCGGCGAGCCGCCGCCGCCGCGCACCGCCGCGCCGGACACCGACTCGCCACCGCGCTCGTGCGGTGTGCAGAACCTCTCGTACACCTACGATCCGGTCGGCAACATCACCCATGTTCAGGACGACGCGCAGCAGGTCATCTACTTTCAGAACTCGAAGGTCGAGCCGAGTAGTGATTACGTTTACGACGCGCTCTACCGCCTGATCGAAGCCACCGGCCGCGAAGACGGCGCCTACACGGGCGCGCCAACCCACGTCGACCGACTGCGGCGCGGCACCATCCCGGATCCGGACCCGAATGCGATGCGGCGCTACACGCAGCGCTATGTCTACGATCCGGTCGGCAACATCGCAAAAATGCAGCACGACACCGGCGGCAATGGGGGCTGGACGCTTCGCTACAACTATGCCATCGACAGCAACCGGCTGACGAGCACACAGCAGGGCGCTCTCGCGCCCACTGAATACAGTTACGACATTCACGGCAACATGCTGAACCTGGCGAATGTGGCGGAGTCGCAGTATCTGCGCTGGGATTACCGCGACATGATCCACAGCGTCAATCTTGTCGGTGGCGGAGACGTCTTTTACCAATACGACGCCGCCAAGCAACGGACGCGCAAGCACATTGAAAACGAGAGCGGCTCGGGTGGTCACTGGGAGCGAATCTATCTGGGGGGCTACGAGCGCTACCGGCGTTACAGCAGCGCCAACTCGATCACGCCGGTCGAGGAGATCGAAACGCATCATCTTGTCGAAGGCAAGCAACGAGTGTTGCTGGTCGACGATGTCGTGACCACCGATCGCACGCATGCAGACGGACGGGCGTTCAAAACCGATTCGATTGTTCGCTATCAGTACAGCAATCACCTCGGTTCCGGGTGTCTCGAGCTCGACGGTCAAGCGGAGATCATGTCGTACGAGGAGTATCACCCGTACGGTACGACCGCGTATCGAGCGATGAAGAGCGGAATCGAGGCACCGGCGAAGCGGTATCGCTATACCGGGATGGAGCGGGACGAGGAAAGTGGACTTAACTATCAAACAGCCAGGTATTACGTAACGTGGTTGGGTCGCTGGGCGTCTTGTGATCCTAAAGGGCTTGCCGCTGGCGTGGATCTGTACACCTATGTTCACAACAGTCCGATCGGGTATCGCGATCCGACCGGCACTTCCGGCGAACAGATCGAGCTGGTTGAAAACCAAAAAATTAGCACTGTCGCGCTCCGCGGTGAGTTTGCTTATTACGACGTGATTGGCGACTTCATAGCTAGCGACGTAAAGTCCTGGGGCTTGGAGCCGGGTGATTACGTTCGTGGCCATTCCAAGGAAACACCGCACTATTCAAGTCGTGCTGGTACGCCCCAGACCATTAGTCCTCAGACCGCCGTTGCCAACGCTGAGCAGTCGGTGCTTGAACGAGCGGCCGCACGGGTAATCAGGGCAAAAAATGACGCTCTAAAGGCTGAGGGACGCCTAGGGCCGCTCCAATTCTTGAGAGAGGAGCGGGTAGATCTTAGCGCGCCGAAGAACATGAAGCACGATATTGTGATTCCACAAGACCTGCGGGCGCAGGCCAAAGCGTTCGATCCTGCTGCTGTCGACAAAGTGAAGGCAGATTACCTGGCGAGAAATGACTCGGCCATTGATGCGCTGACCAAAAGCCCGGCGCCTTCCGTATCGTCTTCACCTGTACAAGGGGAGCTAGCCCTCGGAGGGGCTCCACCAGCTTCGGCAGTCAGTCCCACTAGTCTTGGCGTTGCGGAACGCCTTGAAAAGGCCGCTGGCAGTGCGGTCTCTTACCTCAAAGAAGCGGTTCCGCCAGCTGCCGCCAAGGTCAAGGCTGCGGCGGTAGCTGCCTGGGATACGGCCAACGTAGCCGCGAAGAAGGCCGCACCTGTATTGAAGTTCTTGGGTCAAGTCGCGACTTACCAGGGCGCCGACACGGTGACGAAAGACTACATACGAAGGACGGGCAGCGCAGATGCGGCGTTCGCCGTGTTCTGGGAGGCTGTTGCGGCCGGAGCTATCGATGATGCGACGGTGTTGTGCCCCGGCCGAGCTCCGGTGGTCATGGACTACTGGGAGCAACGCGGCGCTGGACCCGCACAGACGGCGGTCGGAGACTTCAATGTATGGCTCTCAAAATGGTAAGTGAAGCGACAGCGTCTCGCCGGCCGGGGAGTCGCTGATTGATTTCTGCAACTCGTGCCATTTGCGCGTTCGCGTTAGCAGCCACCGGATTTGTGAACGTCCGATGTGCACTGGGTCGAACACGCGATTGGCAGGTGAACGGGCGGGGGAGGGGACACCGGTCATGACGAAGAGACAAAAAGACACGCAGGCAAGCGGCAAGCGGAAAACTGCAACCGGAGCGCGGAAAGTGGACGCGGTCGTGTCCGGCGCCGCAAAGCCCGCGATTCCTGTGCGGCGGCCGCCTCCGTCCGGCCTGTCGACCCGCGACAAATCGTCCGACCGCTTCATCGTCCACGGTGTTGTCTCCATTTCCAACGTATCTGCCGTCGGCCTGACCGTCATCGCGTTCGACGACGACGTCAACGGCGAAGACCGGCTCGGTAAACCGACCCTCACCGACGGCAACGGCCGTTACCGCATCCCGTACAGCGCCGCGCAGTTTCACCGCTCGTCGCGCGAGCGCGGTGGCGCCGATGTGTTCGTGCGCGTCTACACCGCGCACGCCGTGTTGCTGATCCAGAGCAAGACGATGCGGAATGCGGCGGCGAACCTGCGCCTGGATGTGGCGCGGCCGGAAGGGGAATGCGTCGTCCGCGGCCAGGTCCGTCTCGCCGACGACACGCCGGTCGCCGACGTCCTCGTGCAGGCCTTCGACAACGACGTGCGCAAGAGGAACTGGCTGGGCGAGAAGCGCAGCGCTGCCGACGGCTCGTTCGCGATCCGCTATTCCGCGAGCGACTTCTGCCGGGTCGACAAGGGCCACGCCGACCTGACCGTCGAGGTCCTTGCCGCCGACGGCTCGGTCCTGGCCACGTCGCCGCTCCTGCGCAACGCACCGGCGGCGGCGACAGTGGATATGGCCATTCCGGCCGAGAAATGGCCGCCGCTGACGCTGTTCGAAAAGGTTGCGCGAACGCTGGCGCCGCGGTTGGGCCCGTTGAAAGTTGAGGAACTGGAGGAGGACAAGGAGCATCAGGACGTCAGCTTCCTGTCCGGCGAACCAGGTCTCGACAAGAAGCTCCTGGCGCGCTATGTCGTCGCGCACAAGCTGGCCCGGCATGGCATCGCGCCGGAATTCTGGTTTGCGCTGCTTGGTGGGTCGTTTTTCGAGTTCATCGAAGACGAGACTCTGGAGGATCGAGCCACCGCGAGTCTGAAGAGTCTGTCGTCCTATGATGGCGTCGCCGTCGGGGGGGCGTTGACACGTGCGTTCGACAGAAAAGACATCCCTGAACTCCTCCGGCCAAAGAGTGTCGATTGGACGGAAGCGTTCCTGACCTTCGTCGCCAAACAGACGATCGCGAGGACGGCTGAATCGAGCTTCGTCAAACTCGCGCTTGATCATGCTGGGATAGAAGACGCCGGACGGCAGGAACAGGTCGCGCGCCTGTTGAACCAGCACCAAACACTGACCCCGGCGGTTTTAGGTGTGCTGGAAAAAGACGGGGCGTTCAAACCAGAAGAGGTTGCCGATCTACGTACGTCCTTCGAGCTGGCCGGCCTCACCCGCGGCAACTTTTCCGTCGTCAAGATGCTGAAGGAGGAGTTCGCCGTTCGTCAACCCGAACAAATACGCACGCTGGCGAGAAAGAGCGAGGGTGAGTGGGTCGCGCTGGTCGAGCAGAAACTCAGCGCCGGCGACATTCAGCTGCCGGCCGGAGGCGTCGCTGGCCAAATGCCCGCGCCAACCGCGGGGGTGTACGGAAGAACCCTCGAACGGCAGTTCCGCGAGGCGTTCCCGACGCACGCGTTTGCCGGCGGCCTCGAGCGCGCGCTCGGCAACGGTGGTGCCCAGGGGCTGCGCAATGCCGGCAACCTCAGTCGATTTCTCGACCGCCACGACAACTTCGAACTGCTGAATACGCCGGTCGATGAATTCCTCGACAACGGAATCCACCCGGAAGTTCAACCGCTCGCGAACGATGAAGGGTTCCGGACCGAACTCAAAGCCGCGCAGCGCGTTTTCAAGCTCGCACCGAGCTTCGAGGCGACTGACGCGCTCCTGGCCGACGACCTGCACTCGGCCCAAGGGATATATCGCCTCGGCGAGAGCGAGTTCGTGCGACGCTATGCCGACACGCCAGGCTTTACCGCCGAAAGCGCGAGCCTGGCGTGGAACCGCGCGGCTGATACCTACGGCACCGTCCTCACGGTTGTTGGCGACCTTAAGGCACTCGAAGGCGAAGCCGTGCCTGCGGCGCTGACCAATAACAACGAGGCGCTGTCGAGATTTCCGAACTGGAATAATCTCTTTCAGAGCGGCGACCTCTGCCAATGCGAACACTGCCGCTCGGCACTCAGTCCCGCGGCCTATTTCGCCGATTTGCTGACGTTCCTCAAGGACCGCACCGCGACGGCGACTCCCGTCGAACCTGGGGATCCGATTCGCTCCGTCAAGGATGTGCTGTTCGCCCGCCGCGCGGACCTCGGCTACCTCGAGCTGAATTGCGCGAATGCGTTGACGCAATTGCCCTACATCGACGTGGTCTGCGAGGTGCTCGAACAGGCAGTTGACGCCGCCCACGCGAACGCGCTGCAGACGACCGCTGTTCCTACTGCGTCGAATGAGGATGCGAAGCATGCCGTGGCCGCGGCGTTGAACGCCGCCTTCGTCGACACGCTCAATATCGGTAAGGAAAAGATCGAGCTCGGCGACGATTTTTCGCTGTCGCAGGTGAACCCCGCCGATCCCGACCGGTGGGTCGTGCACGGCGACAACGTGACCTATCTGATGACGTCGAAGCAGGGAAAGAAGGCGCGCAGTGTTGTGTTCGAGATATTACCGAACACCAAGGCGACCGCCGCCGAGTTGCGGGCGTATCCGCAATACGTGAATCCGAAAGCGTACGAACAGTTGCGGAAGGCGACGTATCCGCTGACGCTGCCGTTCGATCTGTTCGCCGAGGAAGTCAGGGCCGCGTTTAAAAGATCGAACGTTCAGCGCTGGGACTTGATGCGCACGCTGCGAGGGGACGCCAAGCCGAACAATCCCTCCGACGGAGACATCGCCGCGGAGTATTTCGGCATCAGCGTGGATGCCAGCGCCGCGTCTGACGAGAAGCGGCTCATGTTGCACGCTGAGCCGACCGCATCCGCTCAGCAGCGGCTCTGGGGAGAAACAGGCCCCGGGTGGCTTGCCAGGGTTGCGAACGTCAAAACCTTCCTCCAGAAAACCGGCCTCGAGTACACGCAGCTGCTCGAGCTTCTCGACCTGAAATTCGTGAACCTGGCCGGCGCGCTGACGATCCGTCACCTCGACGCGTCGTGCGACACCGATAAAAAAGTGATCGAGACGCTCGATCCCGCGATCCTCGATCGTCTGCATCGGTTCCTGCGGCTGTCGCGCAAGCTCCAGGGCTGGAAGATGTGGGAGCTCGATCTGGTCATCGGCCACGCCTCCGTCGGGAAGGACCACCTCGACGAAGCATTCCTGGTCAATCTGTTCTACTTCAGCCGTTTACGAACACGTCTGGGCGACAAGACGACGATCGAACAGGTGTGCGCCCTGTTCGGCGATCTCAATACGCGCTCCCGATTCACCGCGCTGCACGAGAGGCGCGGAGACGCCCTGTATCAGACCTTGTTTCTCAACAACCGGCTAATCAGCCCACTCGATCCGACGTTCGCGATCGACCCCCTCACGCATGACATCACGTTGCTTCGGGATCCGCTGACCGGTGCGCGTCAGCAACCCGTACGTGCCGGACACCGCCCCGTGATCCTGGCCGCGCTCGGCATCAGCGAGAGCGATCTCGTAGTGTTCGAGAAGCTGACAACCGCCTCCGATCCGACAACGACGTACATCACGGGCGACCTCACTGTCACAAATCTGTCGTTCCTGTGGCGCCACGCGTGGCTCGCCAGGCTGCTCAAATTCAAGGCGGACGAATGGAAGACGCTCCTGCAGATTGTCCATGACGACGTCGCCCGGTTCTCCAGTCCAGAAGCGGCGTTGAAGTTTGTCGAGCAGGTCGACGCGATCAAAGCCTCCGGTTTCAGCGTGGACGAGCTGAATTGGCTGCTCGCCGCCGATCGCTCGGCGAAGGCTGCGCCGAAAGACGCAGACGCTGCCCGGTTTCTTGGCGGCTTGCGCAAGGACGTTCAAGCCATCCGGGCCGAGTATGACGGGGCGTCGCCGCCGTACGGCTTCCTCTCTCCAGCCGAGGACGTGGACAAGCTGACCACGCTGCTCGTCTCTCTGCTGCAGAAGCTCAATCGCGACGAACCCGGCATCGACGTGTTCCTGAAAACCTTGAGGGGAAGCGTGGTGCTGGAAGCCGGTGCGCAAGGCCTTCCGGCGGCGTTCGCCTTTCCTGCGTCGGTCGCAGCCGCCGACATCCCCATCGTCTACGAGAAGCAGCCCGTCGCGCTGTTTCGCTTTACCGGCATGATGACCGAGGCACAGCGAGCGATGCTGCTCGGTGCGGCGCGGCCGGCAGCCGTCAAGGACAACTCGGCCTACGCCAGCGCCATCGAGGAGCTGTTCCAGTCCTCGCTGACGGCGCCTGACGTTTACACATCTAATGAAATCGACGTTGCGCTGCCGGGAGGGTTGACCCTGCCGGTCAGCCGCCCTTCCATCCCGATTCGCTACGACTCCGCGAGCCAGAAGCTGCGCTTCGTCGGCGTGATGACCGACGCGGAACGGGTCGCGCTCGACATCCCGGGCAACCCTGTCGACGCAATCGAGGCGCTGTTTCACCTTCCTCGCAACGCGGTGAAGTTCCTCGCTCCGGTGTTCACCGCCCCTCTGCAAACACTTCCTCCAGCGATCGATTTCGACGCGCAGCTCCCTGCGGACGTCGCGGCAAAGATTTCCTACGACGTCGAACAGAGGTTGCTTCGCTTTGCAGGTGTCATGAGCGACGCCGAGCAATCAGCGATCGACGGGCTTGCCGGCAGCGCTCTTCCTGTCGACACCGCCTACCGCGCGGCTGTCAACAGTCTCAAGTCGCAGCCCGAAATCATTTCCTTATCCGACGACCGCATCTTTATGATCGACGAGGATCTTGACGAAGGACGTCCCGGCAACGCGACGCTGGCGGGACGCCTGGCCAACGCCGCGGGCAAGGCTCTCGGCTACCTGGCGCAGACTCTCGCCGTCAACGCCATCGTCACGGAGAGTAGCGCTCAACTCGGCTTGACCGAGGCGCTGACGCGACGCTTGCTGACCGCTTATGAGGTCGTGCCAAGTGTGTCGGGCCAGACAAAAACGACGCTCATCGCCCACCTGACCGGCAATTTCGCCATCGATGCAAGCACCCTGGACGGCTGGTTCTGGGCGGACCGCGTCGCTCGGATGTGGGGCCGGTGGAAGATCACGCTCGCGGAACTGGAAAACATAGACGCCATTACAGCGGGAGCAACACTTCTCGATCCGCGTACTTTGCCGCTCGATGCCGCCGGTCCGGTTGCTTCCCTGGAGCAACTCTTAAGAACCAGCCGTTTACTCGAGATGCGCGACCGCCTGCCCGAGCCAGAAGTCACGCTCCTCGAAGTGCTGAGCCGATTGAACGCCGGCGCATATGCGACCGCGACCAATAGCGTCGCGGACCAGAAGCACCTGTTCGCCACCGACGTAGCGCGCCTGAACGCCGCGTGGTCTGCGTCTGACATGGAGGTGTTCACGGCGACGCTCGATCTGACGTATCCAGCTGACTATCTCCTGGCGGAAACTTGGGAGCGTCTCCGCGACGCGTTCTCGTTTCTCGACAAACTGAACGCCGGCGCCGACATGGCGAGAACCTTCGCCGCTCCGGCGATGACTCCCGATCACGCGAAGGCGTTCAAGGAACTGCTGCGCGCCAGATTCGGCGCCGAGACGTGGTTGACCGTATCCGCGGAGATCCAGGACTCGCTGCGCGAGCGGAAGCGTGACGCGCTCGCGGCCTATCTGCTCAGCCGTGCGCAACCCGCCGACGCGCCCAGCCGAAAGTGGGAGAACACCAACGATCTGTATGCCTACCACCTGCTCGACGTCGACATGGCGCCGTGCCAGTTGACCAGCCGCCTGGTGCAGGCATCGGGGTCCGTGCAGCTCTTTGTCCAACGCTGTTTCATGGGACTCGAGCCGGACGTGATCGTGCACGCCGACGGGGCGACAGGCGACAGTGCCTGGCGGTGGTGGAAGTGGATGCGCAAGTACCGCGTCTGGGAAGCGAATCGCGCCGTGTTTCTCTGGCCGGAGAACGTCATCGAGCCGGAGTTGAAGAAAGACAGGTCGTCGTTCTTCAAAGACATGGAGAACGAGCTGCTGCAGAACGACGTCAATCAGTACAGCGTCGAGTCGGCATTCGCGAGCTATCTGGAGAAACTCAATGGTGTCGCGCAGCTGGAAATCGCCGGGTTTCATCAGGAAGACGACGGCGAGAACGCAATTCTCCATGTCTTCGGCCGGACGGCTGGGACCGAGCCGCATCTGTACTACTACCGCCGCTACGATTACCGTCAATGGACCCCCTGGGAGAAGGTCGAATTGGAAATCCAGGGTGAGTACCTGGTACCGGCGGTCGTGAACAAGCGGCTGTTCCTGTTCTGGCCCGTGTTTACCGAAGTGCCGGACGAGGCGGGGAACGGCCGGATGACGGTGCCTGCGCCGGGTCAGAAGAGATTCACTCCCGACCAGACCGCCAAGAAGCTGCGGCTGCAGATGGCGATAAGCGAGTACCGGCAAGGTCAGTGGACCGCGAAGAAGGTGTCCAAGGACTTCGAAGAGAGCAAGTCGTACAAGATGGAGATCGTCAAGCAGCACTACCGATTTTTTTTCATCGACCGCAGCAATGTCGGCGGCCAGGTCGGGGTTCAATACGATGGCTATAGCGTGGGGAGCGAGGCAGCGGCGTTGAAGACAAAAGCTGACCTCGACGATGCGGCCAAGGTCGCCAGCGACGACCAAGGCGAGGCAGACACGGCTAAGACGGCAGCCCTTTCGATCCTTGGCCACGCCAAGCCCGCCGTCACCATTATTCAGGTAGCCGCTGACCAGGCGAAAACGTTCATCACCTTCGCGGACAACCTCCTCGCCGGCATCCAGAGCTCGTTGTCCAGCTACGGGGTTACGGCGTCGTTCGCCTTTGCCGCCCGCGAGGCGGTCGGCACGGCCATGACCAAGGCGGCCGACGGCTATAGCTCGCTGGTCCCAGGCGCCGCGGCGGCCGACGACGACGCCGCGGTGGACGCACGGATTTTCAATGACGCCCTGGTTGCGCTGCACACCGCCTTCGAGAACGTTCGGCTAAAAGCTGCAGCCGGGAATAACTCAGGCATTGTGGCGCCCTATGCCGTCGTCGCCGTCAACGCCGCCCACGCCGCGGCGGACGCCGGCGCAGAATCGCTCAGAAGCGCGAGAAGCCTCAGAGACGGCGCGGCATCGGACGCCAAGTCCGCCAGCAAGGAGGCCGCGAAGGCAAAAATCGTCGCCGACGCGGCCGCGACAGCGCGCGACGACTACAAGTTCGACTACACCAAGCAGGCAATATGGTCGGGCTTCTTCGAGATCTCGGGATGCACGGGCGTGCCGGAAAGAACCCCCTCGGCCGGGACGTTTACCAATGCGACGCGACCGCAGCAGGCTGCGGTCGGGGAGGCGGCGGTCTTCTCGAGATGGGTGGAACTCACGCCCCGTCTCGGCCTCTGGCCACCAGACGATTTCGCCCTCGAAAACCATTTCTTCGCACGGCCGTCGATTGCCGACACGCCTGTTCTCGGAGAAACACCGGACACGTTCAAGATGTCGCCGGCGTGGCACTTTTCGTTCATCGACAAGATCGGCCTCGAATCAGATTCCTCGTACCCCAGGACCGCAACCTGGCTTCCGTTCTTCTACAACGACAAGAGGCGCACCTTCTTTGTTCTGCCGTCGACACAGCTCGACGACGCCACAGGAACGGAAGTCAGGGCGTACTATCCGGCGCTGAAGAAGTACTTCGAGCAGACAATCGCAAGTGACATGGCGCTGATGACCGAGGCGGGCGTCGGCTTCGACCTGCGCCAATACCTCAATGCGATCGTGATGTATGCAGAGGACCGCTTGCAATCGCAGAAGCTGCATTTCAAGAACTTCTATCATCCGCACGTCTGCGACTTCTCGAAGTTGATCTACAACCCGCTCGAAGGTATTCCGTCCTTGATGAGCAGGCGGACGCAGTTGATGAACAGCGGGTTCAGCTTCGAGGAGAGCTATCAGCCGGCGGACGCGGTCGCCAAGCTGCCACCGCAATATCCATTGCTGACGGATTGTTATCCTGTTGAAGCGGTCGACTTCACGGCTGACGGCGCCTACTCGCCGTACAACTGGGAGCTGTTTTTCCATGCACCGTTGCTGATCGCCAACTCGTTGAGCAGGAACCAGCGCTTCGAGGATGCGCGCGAGTGGTATCACTTCATCTTCAACCCGCTCGGCGTCGAAAGCGTCACGCCGGGTGGTTCGCCGATGAGCAAGTACTGGATCACCAAGCCATTCTTCGAAACGACGGTTTCCGAATACGTCGCGCAGCGCATCGAGAACATCATGCGCATGCTCGCGGGTGACAGCAGCCTGTCAGGTTACTCGTCGCAGGGGAAAGCCGACCTCGAGGCGCAGGTACGCGACTGGCGTATCAATCCGTTCGAGCCGCACCGGATCGCGAATTACCGCACGGTGGCCTACCAGAAAACTGTGGTGATGAAATATTTAGACAACCTGATTTCATGGGGGGACAACCTCTTCCGACAGGACGGCATGGAGAATCTCAACGAGGCGACACAGCTGTACATACTCGCGGCGGAAATCCTCGGACCGCGCCCGAAGACGATTCCACCACGGGCCAAGCCCCCGGTCGAAAGCTTCAACGAGCTCGAACATCAGTTCGACGCCTTCTCGAATGCGCTGGTGGAGGTGGAAAACCTGATCCCGGCGCAGACCGGGAACGGGCAAAACACGGCGCGCGTGGGTCCGTACAAAGCGATCGGGCCACAAACGTCCGCAGCACCTCTGCCAACGCTCTACTTCTGTGTTCCTCAAAACGCCAAGATGATTGGCTACTGGGACACGGTGGCCGACCGTCTCTACAAGATCCGCCACTGCATGACCATCGACGGCGTGTCGCGTCAGGTGGCGTTGTTCGAGCCGGCGATCGACCCGGCGGCTCTGGTGAAGGCGGTCGCGGGCGGCGCCGACATCGGGGCGGCACTCGCCGACCTCAACTCGCCCCTGCCGCTCTATCGCTTCAACGTCCTGCTGCAGAAGGCCAATGAAGTCTGCAACGACGTGAAGGCGCTCGGCGCCGCGCTCCTGTCGGCCCTCGAGAAGAAGGACGGCGAAGACATGACGCTGGTCCGCCAGGGGCAGGAATTGAAGCTGCTCGAAGCGGTGAAAGCGTTGCGGCAGCAGCAGGTCGAAGAGGCGAGGGAGAACCTGACTGGCATCAAGAAATCGAAGGCACTGACCGAGGCCAAGCGCGATCACTACCGCGACATCGAACGGCTCACCGCCAAGGAAAGCCTGCACATCGGCAAGATGGACGAAGCGGGCACGCTGTCGGAGGTCGCCCAGCACATCAAGCTAGGCGCTTCGATCATTTCCTATCTCCCGGCGATCAACCTCGGCGTCTCCGGTTTTGGCGCGACGCCGCTGGGCACGTTCAAGATCGGCGGCTTGGAACTCGGGCAGGCCGCCAGCCTCGCGAGTGAGGTGCTGTCGTACTTGTCCCAGATTGCCAGCAACGACGCCGCAATGGCTTCCGCCCAGGCTGGTTTCGAGCGCCGCGACGAGGATTGGACGTTTCAGGAGCTCCTCGCCGATAAGGAGCTCGAGCAAATCGACCGGCAGATCGCTGCCGCGCAGCTGCGCATTGCGATCGCCGAGAAGGAGCTCGACAACCACGTCACCCAGATTGAAAACGCCAAGGCCATCGATGCCTTCATGCGCTCGAAGTACACCAACCGGGAGCTGTATCAGTGGCAGACCGGGCAGATTTCGGGCGTCTACTTCCAGAGTTACAAGCTGGCCTACGATCTGGCCAAGCAGGCGGAGCGATGCTTCCGTTTCGAATTAGGCGTGCGCGACAGCAGCTACGTCAACTTCGGCTACTGGGACAGCCTGAAGAAAGGGCTGCTCTCGGGCGAGAAGCTTCAGTACGATTTGCGACGGCTTGAAACCGCTTACCTCGAGCAGAACCACCGCGAATACGAGCTGACCAAGCACGTGTCCCTGGCGCTTGTCGACCCTGTCGCGTTGGTGAAGCTGCGCGAGACGGGCCGCTGCTTCCTGCGGCTGCCCGAGGAAATATTCGACCTCGACTACCCCGGTCACTACTTCCGACGGATCAAGTCAGTCAGTCTGACGCTGCCGTGCGTGGTGGGACCGTACACGACCATCTCTTGCACCCTGCGGCTGCTGAAAAACAGCATCCGCATCAACACGGCGAACGGCGACGACGGCACCTACGCCCGCAACGCGGACGAGCGGGGCTTGCCGGCCGACGATTCCCGGTTCATCGAGAACAATATTCCGGTCAAGGCCATCGCCGCCAGCAACGCGCAGAACGACAGCGGTGTGTTCGAGCTGAATTTCCGTGACGACCGATATCTGCCGTTCGAAGGCGCGGGCACCGTTTCCCAGTGGGCGCTCGAGCTCTTCAGCGATGCCGACCCCGATTTCGGGAAGCCGCTGCGTCAGTTCGACTACAACACCATCTCCGACGCCATCCTCCACGTCAAATACACAGCGAGAGAGGATTCCGGACGGTTCAAAGACGGCGCAGTGGATCATCTCCGGGAGTATTTCAGTCAGGACGATGCGACACCCTCGGTGCGGTTATTCAATTTGCGCCAGGAATTTCCGTCCGAGTGGTACCGCTTTCTGCATCCTGCGAACGCGTCCGACGATAATGTCCTCGAGTTCGAGATGTCGCAGCGTCTGTTCCCGTTCCGGGACGGCGGCGACAAGATATTGAAGGTTAATTCAATCGTACTGCTGGCCCGTTGCAGCGACGACGGGCCGTATTCCGTCGTGTTCAGCCCTCCGTTGCCTGCGCCCCCTCCGCCGGCTGCGCCACCTGCAGCGCCAACCGTCGATCCGAACAAGATGACATTAACGCCGGTCGCCCAATACGGCGGTTTGCATGTCAGTCAAAAGGATGTCTCAGCACTTGGGCCGATCGAGATAGACCCGACAGCTCCTCCCGCAACATGGTCCCTGACCATGACCGGTCCCGGGGGCGGTCATCTGCGCGAAAAACCGGACGGCAAGACCATGGAGGTCGAGGACCTCCTGCTGGTATTGGGTTATGAATGGGAGTGACGACAGCTTGTGAAGCAATGCCGGTCGAAGTCTGCTGCGGACTGGAGCGGAATCTCCCAGCAATTCTGGACCTCACGGGACTGCCGAGGACCTGGAAGTCTCCAAGACCGCCACCAAACCGCCACCAGAACTGACCGCGTGCATCAGCCCTCAACGTTCCTCGGTTCGCTCCCGCGGAACATAGCTAACACGCCAGACGAACGGCTTGTCAAGAGTATCGAGCGTCAGCGCGGTGCGTTGCAGGGCCCTGCGGTCCGCGAACCCCGGTCAGAAGTTACCGTGGTCAAGTCGTGGGCGGGTTGGTAAACCCTACGCCGTTTGGACGAAGCCGCTGGCGCGGCGGACGCTCCGCGTGAGGTGCGCCCGGCCAACCGGGTAGCGTGTGGGTCACAAGGAGGTTCCTGTGACCCATCTCCGACAGACGATGCTGGAGGAGCTCCAGCGACGTAATTACGCGACGACCACGATCGAGTCCTACCTGCGCGCGGTCGAGCAGTTCGCGCGGTACTTCAACCGCGCTCCCGATCGCCTCAGTCACACGCATCTGCGGACGTATCAAGTGTACCTGCTGCGCGAACGGCACCTGTCGCCGCGCACGGTCCGGCTCCACGTGTCGGCGCTGCGCTTCTTTTTTGTGAAGACGCTGCGGCGCCGGTACTCGCTGGAGGACACGCCGTACCCCAAGGCCCCGCGTCGCCTGCCGAAGATTCTGAGCGTCGACGAGGTGACGCAGTTGATCAACGCGGCGCACAGCCTCTCGCATCGCACGATGCTGATGGTCCTGTACTCGACGGGCATGCGGAATGCGGAGCTGCGGCAGCTGCAGGTCGCGGACATCGACAGCCGGCGCATGCTGATTCACATTCAGCGGG
>JAYVYV010000417.1:0-2937 GCA_043783985.1 Acidobacteriota bacterium
GCCACGCCTCCCCCACCCGCCGGCGCGGCGCCGGGGCACGCGGTGCCATGGTAGGAGTCGGTGCTGGCGTGGATGGCCGCGATGCCCTTGCCGCTCCTGACGAACGTCATCAGGGCCTGCCGGCGCGCGGCGGTTGCCGCCTTGTCGTTCGCGTCATCCAGGAAGCAGCCCGTCGTGCTGTCCAGGACAATCGCGTCGTACTGCTTCAGGTTCTGATCGTTGATGTCCGCCGCGTCGTATGTCGTGACGGCCGTCCACGCCTTGGTCTTCTCGCCCATCGCTTCGATCGTCTTTGCGGCGAGCGGAATCGACGAGTGGACGAATCCCTGCGCGATCGCGAGCACGAGGACCTTCCGCGGCTGTTTGGGCTTGGCGGGTGCCGTGTCAGGGAGCGCCGCCATCATCGCCTGCACATCGGCCGCACACGGGGTCCGCGGATTGGAGCTCCGACCGCCGCAATCAGCGCCCGGTTGAGCTGGAGGGGCCGGCGCCGCTGGAAATGCCGACGCGAGACCGGCTGCAAGCTGATCCTGCGTCACCGCGCCGGCGCGGCTGCTGTCGGCGGCCGTAAACCAGGCATCGAAGCTCGCCTTGAGCTCCTCGCGGCTGACCGCGCCATCCTTGTTGGTATCCGCCGCCGTGAACAGGGCCGGAGCGACCCCGCCCCGTCCACCGCCGCCGCCACCAGCGCGTCCCTGGGCCGGCTGTGCCGGCGGCGCCCCGGGCGCCGGCTGCTGCGCGACGCCCCGCACGCTCGTCGCGAGCAACGCCGCGCCGCAGACGGCCATCGCCAACGCCGTTCTCGAATGACTCAATCCCATTCAGTCCTCCTCAGCACGCCGCCAGACGGCTGTATTCCACTGCCCGATACGCCGCGCCGGGCGAAAACGTTTCGTGCCTACCTTACCCGGTTCCGCCTCGCCTGAGCCGACTTTTCGCGGCCCCGTGCCGCCGTTTCTGGGATGCGCGATGGGCCGTGCTGCGATAAGCTCTCGCGCATGCATCGACGCACATTCCTGTCAGGCGCGGCCGCGCTGCCGATGTTGTCGGCGGTCCGGCAGCCGCAACCCCCGGGACCCGCCCCGCTGCACGGCGGGCTGAAGCTCGGGATCGTCACCTACAACATCGCGAAGGACTGGGACATCCCGACCATCATCAGGAATCTGACCGAGACGGGATTCGACGGCGTCGAGCTGAGGACGACGCACAAGCACGGCGTGGAGATTGCGCTGCCGGCGACCGCGCGCGCCGAGGTGAAGCGGCAGTTCAACAGCTCTGCCGTCAGGATCGGCGGGCTCGGCACCACGTGCGAGTTCCATTCACCGGATCCCGGCGTGGTGCGGAAGAACATCGACGAGACGAAGGAATGGGTCACGCTGGCGAAGGACATCGGGTCGCCCAGCGTGAAGGTCCGTCCCAACGGCCTCCGCAAGGATGTGCCGGAAGACCGGACGCTCGAGCAGATCGGCAAGGCGCTCGCGGAGTGCGGCGCGTTCGCGCGCGCCCACGACATCGTCGTCCAGCTCGAAGTCCACGGCCCGGAGACGCAGCGCGTGCCGCGAGTCCGCAAGATCCTGGATTACGGAGGCAATCACCCGAATGTCCGGGCCTGCTGGAACTCGAACCAGACCGATCTGCTCGATGGCGGCTTCGACGCGAACTTCGCGCGGCTGCGCAACCAGATCGGTCAGGTGCACATGCGCGACCTGTCGCTCGAGGAGTACCCGTGGAAGCGGCTCATCTCGTCGCTCGCGGCCATGAAGTTCGGCGGGTACTGCTTTGCCGAAATTCCGGAGTCTACGGACGCCGTCCGGGTGCTGGGGTACTTCAAGGCGCTGTTCCGCGCGTACCAGGGGCTGTAACGTTCAACGTGCAATGTGCAACGTGCAAGACGTGCGACGTGCAACGTGTAACGTGCAACGTGCAACGTGCAACGTGGAACGTGCAACGTGGAAGACGTGCGACGTGCGACGTGCTTGACGCGGCGCTTCGGTCGAGCGTCACGTGGAGCTTCAGTCGATCGTCGCGCGGCGCTTCGGTCGAACGTAGCGCGGAGCTTCAGCTCCGCGATTGATTGCCGGCCACGAGGATGAGCGAGTACACCAGACGCGAGTTCGCGACGTCCGTTGCAGCGGGGCTTGGCGTGGGAGCGCGCCTGACGCCTGTCGGCGCCGCCCTGCAGGAGGCGCGTGGGGCCCGCAGCGGATCGCTGACCGACGTGCCGGGAATCACCGTGGGGCACGCGACGGATACGCGCCGCCCGACGGGCTGCACGGCCATCCTGTTCGATCAGGCCGCCGCGGCGGGCGCCGATTTCAGCAGTTCCGCGCCGGCGGAGTCGATGGGCATCCTGCTGCAGCCCGTCAGCCCGGTCGAGCGGATCCACGCCATCTTCCTGACCGGGGGCGGCATGTTCGGCGTGGCCGCCGCCGGCGGCGTCGTGCGGTTCCTGGAAGAGCACAAGATCGGGTTCGACTGGGGCACGCCTGACCTGCGCATTCCCATCGTCCTGGCGGCCGCCATCGACGATCTGGCCGTGGGCGATCCGCGGATCAGGCCGGATGCCGAGGCCGCCTACCACGCGTGCGCCGCCGCGACGTCAGCTCCGGTCGTGGAGGGGAACATCGGCGCGGGCGCCGGGGCCACCGTCGGCAAGATGCACCTGGCGCGTGGATATCCGGGGATGAAGGGGGGCATCGGATCGGCCAGCCTGATCCTCGGCGACGTCGTCATCGGCGCGCTGGCGGTCGTCAACGCCGCAGGGGACGTGATCGACTGGACGTCAGGCCGGATCGTGGCCGGGGCGCGTCGCGCCGACGGGACGTTCGCGGACAGCGTCACGGTGATGCGGGCGCTCGTCACGGGAACGACCGGCGGAGGCGTGCAGGATCCCCCGCTCGGCAGCACGACGCTGGTGGTCGTCGCGACCAACGTCGA
>JAYVYV010000418.1:0-7471 GCA_043783985.1 Acidobacteriota bacterium
CAGCTTCATCGTGCAGGAGCCGAGCGGAATCATCGACGTGTCGAGGCCGATGTCCTTCCGCTCGAGGCTGCGGATGTAGCGCATCATCTGCGTTTCGGAGTGATGCGTGTTGAAGACCGGGTGCGTCAGGAACGGGGACGTCCGCGCCAGGGCGGAGGGGAAACCAAGGGTCAACGGTTCCCGGTTCAAGAGTGCTCGGCTCGAGGGCTCCCCGTTCGGCGCCGTTGTCGAGCCGGCGGTGAACGCGAGGACGATCGCGGCGATGTCGGACGCGTCCGTCGTCTCGTCGAGCGCGACGTGGATCGTGTGGTCGCGCCGGTAGCCGAGGTTCACCTTCGCCTTGAGCGCGGCCTTCGCGATCTGCCCGACCGCCTGCGCCCCGCCCGGGATCGCGAAGCGCGGCGTGTCGAAGTAGACCTCGTTCAGCTGACGGAACCCGAGCTCGCCGAGCTCGTGCTCGAGGAGCGTCGCGTACGCGTGCACGCGGCTGGCGATCCGGGTCAGTCCCTTTGGCCCGTGGTAGACGGCGAAGAGACCGGCGATGTTCGCCAGCAGCGCCTGCGCGGTGCAGATATTGGACGTCGCCTTCTCGCGACGAATGTGCTGCTCGCGCGTCTGCAGCGACATGCGGTACGCGGGGTTGCCGTGCGCGTCGATCGACACGCCGATGATGCGCCCCGGCGCCTGCCGCACGTGCTTCTCGAGCGTCGCGAAAAACGCGGCGTGCGGGCCGCCGTAGCCGAGCGGCACGCCGAACCGCTGCGAGTTGCCGTAGACGACGTCGGCGCCCATCTCCCCCGGCGGCGTCAGCAGCGCGAGGCTCAGCAGGTCCGTGCCGACGGCGACGAGCACGCCCGCCTGCTTCGCGCGCGCGATGAACTCGCGCAAGTCGTGCACGCGTCCTGCTTCGTCCGGCGTCTGCACCAGCGCGCCGAACACGCGGTCGCCGAACTCCGCCGTCGCCATCGCCTCGTTCGGCATCGGGACGACGTCGATCCCGAGCGGTTCTGCGCGCGCGCGGAGCACGTCCAGCGTCTGGGGATAGCAGGACTCGGCGACCAGAAACTGCGGCGCGCCAGCCGCGCCGTCCACCCGCTTCGCCTGCACCCTCGCCAGCATCGTCATCGCCTCGGCGGCGGCGGTGGCTTCGTCGAGCAGCGAGGCGTTGGCGACCTCCATTCCGGTCAGGTCGGTGACCATCGTCTGGAAGTTGAGGAGCGATTCGAGGCGGCCCTGGGCGATCTCGGCCTGATACGGGGTGTAGGGCGTGTACCAGCCGGGATTCTCGAGGACGTTCCGGAGGATGACGCTCGGGGTCACCGTGTCGTAGTAGCCGTAGCCGATGCACGAGCGCGCGATCTGATTGCGCGCGCCGACCGCGCGCAGCTCCTTCAGGAAGTGATGCTCGCTCTGGCCGTCGGGAAGTCTCAGCGGCGTCTTGAGACGGATGCGCGACGGGATGGCTTCGTCCATCAGCGCGTCGAGCGACGCCGCGCCGATGGCTTTCAACATGGCCGCGGTTTCTTCCGCGTCGGGTCCGATGTGGCGGGACTGGAACGATTCGAAATCGAAGACCATGTCAGGGCTGGGGGCTGCTGGCGAGTGGCTAATGGCAGGCCTGAAGGCCCGCACTACTTGACGAGGTCCCGGTACTGCGCGGCGTCGAGGAGCGCGCCGGCTTCGCTCGGGTTCGACAGCCTGATGACCACCATCCAGCTTTCGTGCGGATCGGCGTTCACGGCTTCGGGCTTGTCCTTGAGCGCCGAGTTGACCTCGACGATCTCACCGGTGACCGGCGAGTACAGCTCGGACACCGCCTTGACTGATTCGATCGTCCCGAAGGACTGCCCCTGTTTCACCTTCGCGCCGACCTCCGGAAGCTCGACATAGACGACGTCGCCGAGCTGCTGTTGGGCGTAGTCGGTGATGCCGACCTTCCCCTGCTCGCCGGTGAGGTCGATCCATTCGTGGTCTTTGGTGTACTTGAAGCCGTCCGGATACGCCATCATTTCTCCTGCGCGCAGGCCTACGGGCCCGCGCTACCTCGTGCTCTTCTGGTCCTGCGGGCAGGCTGAAGCCTGCGCTACTTCGTCCTCTTATAGAACGGCATCGGCACGACGCGCGCGCGGGTGCGGCGGCCGCGAATGTCGATGTCGAACTCGGTATCGATCGCGGTGTGCTCGATCGGAAGATAGGCCATGCCGATGGCTTTCTTCAGATACGGTGTCTGCGTGCCGCTGGTGACGACGCCGGCCTTGGTCGGGCCGACATACGCGTCGTAACCGTGACGGCCGATGCCGCGCTCGAGCATCTCGAAGCCGACGATCTTGCGCGCGGGACCACTCGCCTTCTGCTCGCGCAGGGCGGATGCGCCGATGAAGTCGTCCTTCTTCCACCCGACGATCCAGCTGAGATCCGCTTCCACCGCGGTCGTCGTCTCGTCGATGTCGTTGCCATGAAGGCGCATGCCCGCTTCGAGGCGGAGGGTGTCGCGCGCGCCGAGGCCGCAGGGGATGACGTCGGCCGACTTGCCGGATTCGAGCAGCGCGAGCCACACCTTGTCGGCCTGCGCGGGCGGCACGAAGATCTCGAAGCCGTCCTCGCCGGTGTAGCCGGTACGCGAGACCGTGGCGCGGACGTTGGCGACTTCCCCATGCCCGAACCAGTAGTACTTCATGCCGGCCAGGTCGACACCCGTGAGCGGCTGGAGCACGCCCATGGCCTCTGGGCCCTGCACGGCGATGAGCGCGTAGCGCGAGCTCGAGTCGACCGCGACCGCATCGCCCACGCCCTGGATGCGCTCGGCCATCCACGCGTAGTCCCTGGCGATGTTGCCGGCATTGACGACGAGTAGGAAGTGCGCGGGACCGAGGCGGTAGACGAGCAGGTCGTCGACGAAGGTGCCCTGCGGCGTGAGGAGACCGGAATACTGCGCCTGCCCGACCTGCAGCTTCGACGCGTCGTTGGACGAGATACGCTGAACGGCGGCAAGTGCGTCGGTGCCGGCGATCTCGATTTCGCCCATGTGGCTGACATCGAAAATGCCGGCGCGCGTGCGGACGGCGGCGTGTTCGTCCGACAGGCCGCTGTACTCGACCGGCATGTCCCATCCGCCGAACGGGACCATCCTCGCGCCCGACGCGCGGTGCCGAGCGTTGAGCGGCGTCTTCTTCAAAGGTGCGTCGGTCGCCTGTTCCATTGGGGGCTGCAAAAGTCGGAGTGGAAAAAGGTAACGGTACTATGCGGTTCGCATACGGTCAAGAATCCGACGCGAACTGCCGTCCCGTCACCCGTTCCCATCACCTATCCTTCACGACCCGCGAACGTCCGCCCGAGCCATGCACCCAACATGCTGCTCATCAGGATGAGCACGCCACCCGCCACCATCACAATCGGGAAAATTGTTCCCGGCCCTCCCTCTTTGAGGAACAGCACTGTCGTCATGGCGACAAATGAGCCGGCGGCGATCGCGAACCCCGAGAGACCGAGTGCTCCACCGATCGTGCTCACCCCCAGCAGGCAGGCCATCGTGAACGCGATGGCCCGCCCCGAGTTCAGAAACCACGGGTCGTGCGCGCCGCCAAACCAGACCGTCCACCAGGCGACCTCAATCGCGTGCGCGCCGACAAACGTCAGCACGCCAAGCGCGAACCCGAATCCGCGGTCGCTGCTTCTCCGTGTCACCCGGCACACCCTTCCCGCGTGATGCAGCGGGGGTCCACCGTTCCCCGCGCGAAGAAACACCCGACCACCGCGATATTACAGACGTCGCACGTCCAGCTTTTCCACCATTGCCACCACGTGCTCGAGTCGCAGCCGCTCTTCGAGTAGCAGCGGTCGTGGTCGTCGCAGCACTCGCGTACGACAGAGCCGTCGAGCCAGTGGAAGTCGTCGCAGCCCGGCTCGTTCGCGGCGAGGGTCGGCATGAAGAACTGGGCCAGCCGACCTGGTTGCGGCGACTCGCACGCTCTGGCCGCAGCGCCCGGCGTCGCGCGCTGTGTCTTGAAGTGATGGGCCGCGATGATCTGGAGGTTGAGCCAGGTTGTATCGGGTGCGAACGGCCAACCGCCGTAATCGGCTTTCAAGTTCTCGGGCCCGATCACAACGAGGCCCGTCATCAGCCCCGGTAATGTGTAGGCGAAGACCTGGTCCTGCTCGAACCACGCACCCGTGCCGACGGGCACGCCGTGAAGCGTCAGTTCGGTGACCATCACCGGGCCCTGGACCGCGCGGCCGGGGGCTATCTCGCGCCGGGAATATGTCTGCCTCGACAGCCTCGCCACCAGTCCATTGGCCCAGACCGTTTCGACGTCGCTGACATCGCGGTCCGCATCGCGTCGGGCGGCGTTCGTTGGGCGCATCGCCCCGCCATCCCACACAAGGTTGTCCGTTCCGTCCTTGGTCAGGCCGTACGCCTGCCGGGTCGCCCAATCGAGGGTCGGCCTGGCAACGTTGGGATCGCTCAGCGCCTGAACCGACGGACCGGCCGCGGGATCGTAGCGCACGATGTCGTGCGCGGCATCAATCCGCGTCAGGCGCAGGCGCGCGCGCTCGTTCCCTCCGGCGTCCCGCACGGTGGTGCTCACGTCCCCAATCAACCCACGCTCCGTCACCGCCACGTGACCATCCCGGAACCGCGTCGTCAAACGCGTTGTTTTGGCCTCGAGCGCATAGTAGGTTGCGCCTTTTTCGCCCGGGTTGCCCATTTGTTTGTTTCCCGGCGGGACGACCCGGACGGGGGCCTTCCGCTGTGCCGCAGCTGCGAGCGACCGGGACCGGGGCCACGCCAGGGCGCCGCTCACCACGACCAGTACCACGACCGCCAACCAAGTCTTCATCGCGCCTTCTCCTCACCGCGCCGTGCGGTCTTGCGCGACCGGACCGTGCCGCCGCCGCCACATTCGCCGCACGAACACACGACCCGACCCCGCAGAAGGAAAAACGCGTGACCTTGCGGCGAGATCGCCGCCCCTGCCTCGTTTCACCGTTCGCCGGAGACACCCGGCGCGCGCGGCGCCACACGGCGCCGCCAGCTTCTCAAATCGTCGATCTGCCCTCGAGCGCCACCTCCTCCTCAGGCCCGGCGTCTTCGCGCCACGCCGCGGGAACCGCGACGGCCTCGGCTCCAGCCGCGCAGGATTCGTGCACCGGAAAGCGCAGATAGGACTGCAGCGTGTGATAACTGATGTCCAGCACGCGGCATGCTTCGCGCTTGTTCCCCTCGCAACGTTCGAGCACCAGGCGCGCGTACCGGCTCGCCCAGGCGCGCAGGCTGTCGTTCCGGCGGACCGACGGCCCCAGGGCGGCGCCATAGTCGCCGCGGACAGCCGCCGGAAGGTCGTCGAGCGCGATGACGTCCGCGTTCACCATGGCGATCGCGCGCTCCATCAGCCGTTCGAGTTCGCGCACGTTCCCCGGCCAGTCGTAGATCATGAGCGCGTCCGATGCGCCCGCCGACAACCGCAGCGGCCTGGTGGCCCTGTGGCGCTCGAGAAAATACAACGCGAGCTCCTGAATATCGGGGCGCCGCTCGCGAAGTGTCGGGACGCGGATGTCGACGCCGCTCAACCGATAGAAGAGGTCCGGACGGAACAGCTGCTGCTTCACCAGGGCCGTCAGGCTGCGATTGGTCGCCGCGACAATGCGGATGTCCACGCGATGGCTCCCGCGTCCTCCGACCCGTTCGACGGCGAGGTCCTGAATCGCGCGGAGCAGCTTGGCCTGAGCGGACAGTGAGAGATCGGAAACCTCGTCCAGAAACAGCGTGCCTCCCTCCGCGGCCTCGAACTTTCCTCTTCGCCCGCGGACGCCGGTCGCCGTCCGGTCCTCGATGCCAAAAAGCTCCGCCTCGAGCAACGTCTCGACCAGCGCCGCGCAGTTGATGGCGACGAACGGCCCGTTCCGGCGCCGGCTCAACTCGTGGATCTGCCGTGCGACCAGTTCTTTCCCGACGCCGCTCTCGCCCTCGAGCAGAATGGTGAAATCGGTCGCCGCGACTCGCTCGATTTCGCCGCGTAGCGTCCGCATCACGTCCGTCGATCCGATCAAAGGCGCCGCGCCGTCAGGGCGGTTCCTGATCGGATTGAGCAAGCCGGCGCGGTCAAGCTGCAAACGCGACCGTTCGATCTCGAGGACCAGCGCACCCAGATTCGCGGCCGTTGCCAGCATCTGGAAGTCCCAATCTCCCAGACGGCTCCCGGCGTCGAACGTCACGTCGAGCATCCCTTGAGATGAGGGGTCGGCACCGGGCACTTCGATGGCAATCGACTCCAGGCCGGCCGTCTCGCTGCGGCGTCCCCAACGGCTGCCTATCTCGCGCAGACGCACGCTTCGTGCGGGAATGACCTGCCCCAGCGCCGTTTCGAAGGCCCCTCGCATCAACGCAACGTCGAGACGACGGTCCAGCGCGCGCGTGAGGGACGTGAGGATCTCGGAGACTGCCGCGCGGCGATCCCGTTGTCGCGGTGTGTAAGAAGGCACGACGGACGTGCAACCAAACGGAATGCCAATGGTCGTCGACGTCCTGCGATCGAAAATCCCGCGACATTCCGTGGTTTCGATCGTCATCTCAAATAACCTGCGGAGTAGAAGGTTCCCGGCGCTCGTCGACGAACCACGGGAGGTGGCGATCGAACGCGATCGCTCCTCGATAGCAGATCCAGGTCGGACGCAGCCGGACAACCGCGCATCGCAAGACGCGGCCGCGGACGCGTGTCCGGTCGGAACTGGTTTCGACCTGCAGCTCCACGGACGTACCCGGGAGCAGGCGGTGGCTCGTCTCGATCAGCGCGCCGGCAGCCGAGACATCGATCAGCCGCGCGCGGTATCCCGGTCGCACGCATGCCGACACGATGCGGTGATCTTCGAAGGCCTCCCGCCGACGCATGCCCCGGCGATCCGGCGACTCGCCACTCATAGCTGTTTCCATAGACCTGTCCTGGCTTCGAACTTCAACATCCGGGTCTTGCCCGTCTCGCCGAAGATGCGGATGGCATACTGCGCGTCACGCCGACTCCGGATGTACAGCGTGCCGGACGACGAGGTGCCGAGGGCTGAGAAACTGGCGATGTTGCCGGATCCCAGGCGAATGGGATCGGTGCCCGGTGGTGTCGCGCCGGGATCGACCGGCGGCAGTCCAGGGACGGCGCCGAACTCCACGCCCGCGAATTGATCCGGCAGCCGCTCGGGAGCCGCAATCATCCCATCGACACCGCGCTGGATGTCTCGCGTCAGGACGCCGTTCCGATTGCCATCCAGATACATCGCATAGCTGTAGCCGGAGGAGGTCCGGGTGAACTGCAGACCGACCGTCGCCGATCGCACGACCGCCTCCATGCGGGCCCGCTGCAACCGCCCGGACAGGTGGTGCACCGCCCCACTCGCCCGCACATGGTCTACCGCGGCGAGGTACTCTGGCAGGGCGGCGGCGCTCATCGTGACGCCCAGCGCCATCACCGCCATCAGTTCCAGG